>JBAVIQ010000501.1:0-2369 GCA_049687035.1 Steroidobacteraceae bacterium | reverse complement strand
AGCCACCGAGGCAGCCGTCGACGTGCAGGCACGTGTCCTTCTCCAGCGCCAAGTCCGACAGCGCCGCGATCGGGTCGATGGTGCCGTACGGATAGTTGCCCGCGGACGCGACGATCATCGCGGTGTTCGGTGTGATCGCATCGCGGACGAAATCCACGTCCACCTGCGTCGTCACCGGGTCGATCGGCGCGACGATCACCTTCACGCCAAACATGTGCGCGGACTTGTGGAACGCCGGGTGGGCCGTCTCCGGCCAGATCATCTCCGGCTGTGCGATGCCGCGCTCGACGCGCGCCCGGTCGCGGTAGGCGAGGACCGCGTTCTGGATGCTTTCCGTGCCGCCGGATCCGATCGCGCCGCAGGCTTTCTGCGCGGGATCATGTTGCGCGACAGCCTCGCCATGCAGCATCGCGAGCGTCATCGCGATGATCTCGCTCTCGAAGCGACTCATGCTGGGGCAGATGTCGCGTTGCAGCGCGTTCACGTGGCTGAAGTGGCTGAAGGCCTGGTTCAGGAACGCGTAGTGCTCGTGATCACCGCAGTACATGGTGCCGGAGCATTTGCCGCTCTCCCATTTGCGATCCTCGCGCTCAGCCATCGAGCGCATCTGTTCGAGGATCGTCGCCTCGTCGAGTCCCTGCTCGGGGAAACCGCGGGCCACGCCGAATTCCCCGGCGTAGGGGTAAAGCGCGCGAATTGCTTTCTCGGCATCCATCTGTCGTCTCCTGGCGTCTCAGCTCGTGGCTGACGGTCGCGTCATGATTTCCAGGGCCGCGGCGTGCAGCTGCGCGTTCGCTGCGGCGATGACCGTGCCGCCCTGCACCGGTGAATTCCCCTGCAGGTCCGTGACCACGCCACCCGCACCCTCGAGGATCGGAATCAGCGGCACGATGTCGTACGGCATCAGCATGCTGTCGATCATCAGGTCGATGCCTCCCTGGGCCACCAATGCGAACCCGTAGCAGTCGCCGCCCCAGCGTTGCAGCCGGCAGCGCCCGGCGAGTTCCAGGTAACGTGGCAGAGTCCCGGCGTGCTGCAGCATTGCAGGGTGCGTACTGTAGAGCACGGCGTCCGCGAGCGTGACATCGGCACGGGTTTGCAGTCGCGTCTCCGCGCCACTGTGTCGATAGCGTGCGCCGCCCGCGGCATCGGCGAGGAAGGTCTCGCCCGTGAACGGCTGGTGCATGATGCCCACGACCGGCGCGCCGTCCTCGACCAGCCCGAGCAGGATGCCCCACGTCGGCATGCCGCTGATGAACGAGCGCGTGCCGTCGATCGGATCGATGAGCCAGTAAGTATCGCCCGTGCCGGTGTCGCCATGTTCCTCACCGACGATGCGGTGCGAAGGGAACTGCGCGCCGAGGCGCTCGCGGATCAGCGTCTCGATGCGCCGGTCCGCTTCCGTGACAGGGTCGTAGTACACGCCGGGAAGTTTGTCGTGCACGCTCATCGGACGGCGGAAGTACTCGAGCGCGATGGACCCAGCCTCGAGGACGGCCGCGAGTCCCGCGTCGAGATAGCGCCCGGTATCGAGTTTCGTCACTTGCCGATCCCTGGCGCGTTCAGCGCACGAAAGATCGGCCGTGTCTTCGCGAATGCATTGACCAGCTGCGAAGACATCTCGTCGTAGACCTGGCGGTTGGCCGGGTTCGGATCGTAGACCCGGTGAACCGGCAAGAGCGGCGCAAAGCCCTCGAAACCAATAAGACCCAGGCGCTGGAAGGCGAGCAGGCCCGCGCCGAGGCAGGTCGCGTACTGCGGGTTCGACATCTGGTGCACGGGGATCTCGAGCACGTCGGCCAGGATCTGCGACCAGGCGTCGGACTCGGCCCCGCCGCCGTAAAAGACGAAATGCGAAAAGCGGCGCTTCGCGAACTTCTCGACCGGCTTCTTCATCCAGCGCAGGTTCATCGCTACGCCCTCCAGCACGGCCCGCGCCATGTGGCTACGGGTCGTATGCAGGCTCAGGTTCAGGAAGCCGCCGCGCATGCGGGCATCGGCCGTAGGCGCGATCGAGCCGCCCATCCACGGCAGGAACAGGACGCCGCCGCTGCCGGGCGGCGTCGCGTCCACGGCGCGCTGCAGCAGTGTGTAGCGGTTCTCGGCCGTGAGTTCGCCGAATTGATCGCTCGCATACACCAGCTTCTGCAGGAAGTGCTCGAGCGTGCCGCCGCCCATGCCGTTCTCGGCCATGACGAAGTAAGTGCCCGGCACGGGGCTCGGCATGCTCAGGATCACGTGGCGCACGTCGGTGCGCTTGAAGTCGACGTGCGTGATCATCACGCTCGTGCTGCCGATCGACAGCGCGGCATGCGGCCCGCTGAATGCAGCCGTTCCCATCCCGCCGCACTGGGTGTCATTGATACCGG
>JBAVIQ010000500.1:0-8631 GCA_049687035.1 Steroidobacteraceae bacterium | reverse complement strand
ATGAAATCCTGCGGCGTGCCGAAACGCGAGCTCGGCGCGTAGTAGCCGACTACCTGGTAGCCCCACGAGCCATCGAACGGGTGTTCGGCAACACCCATCAGCTCGAGATGCGTGTAGCCCTGCTCCTTCGCGTACGGGATCAGCTCGTCCGCGATCTCACGCCAGTTGAGGAACTGGGGCTCGCGCCCGTAATCGCGGCGCCAGCTGCCGGGATGCACCTCGTAGATGTTGATCGGCTGCAGGTGATGCGGCGCGGTCTTGCGCGCGTCGATCCAGTCCGCATCGTGCCACTCGTAGCCGTCGAGCGAGGCGACGATCGAAGCAGTGCCCGGGCGCAGCTCCATCGCAAAGCCGTAAGGATCGGACTTGAGGACGGTGGTGCCGGCCTTGGTGCGAATCTCGTACTTGTAGAGCGTGCCCGGTCCGATGCCCGGCACGAACAGTTCCCAGATCCCGGACCCGCCGCGCGTCTGCAGCGCATGCTTGCGGCCATCCCACAGGTTGAACGGGCCGACCACACTGACGCGTTCCGCATTGGGCGCCCAGACGGCGAACCGCGTGCCGGACAAGCCGTCGAGCTCGGCGGGATGCGCGCCGAGCTTGTAGTAGATCGTGTAGTGATTGCCTTCGCCGAACAGGTACAGGTCGAAGTCGGAAAGCTGCGGCGCGAAGTAGTACGCGTCGTGCTTGTCCAGCTCGACGCCGCTCGCATAGCGCACGTGCAGCTTGTACGGCTGCAACGGGCGGCGGTGCGGCACGCGACCCTCGAACAGGCCTGCTGGATGGATCGACTTCAGTTCGAGTGCGGCCTCGCCTTCCCAGTGCACGCTGACAGCCACAGCGTCTGGCTCGAGCACGCGCACGACGCACACCGGCGCGTCGTTCTTGCGTGCGAATTCGTGGTAGCCCAGCACCGAACGTGGCGCCGGGTGACGCGCGTTGACGAGCGCGTCGATGTCGGCGGGCGAAAGAGTCGTGCGGACGGTCATCGGTACGAGTCTAGCTTGGAGACAGGGGATAGGGGTTAGGGGTTAGGGGTTAGTCGGAACAAAGCGGCGATGAATTCGATTTCATAGGTGCGGTGGCGCCAGTGCATTGTTGGTGGCGGTTGGTCCGGGGTCTGCGCCGGATCGCGGAAAGGCAGACACGCGATCCGGCACCAACCCCGGGCCGACCGCTGCAACGCCGGGACAGGGCAATCGCCATCACGCCGAATCGCGCTTGGCGCACGCACTAGCCGCGTCGCAATCCAGTGCTCTGGGCCACCTTTCCGGCGCCAGCGCCGCGGACGCGTATCGGCAGCCGGTCGATTCGACCTCTCTGCCGGATCGCGTGTCTGCCTTTCCGCGACCCGGCAGAGAGGTCGGATTGACCGGCTGCACGCGCCGAAACCCCGCCGCACCTGGCTGGCCAGCCGCGATGGTGCCCGTCAGAGCACCGGCTTGATGCGCCAGATCCGCTCCGCGTATTCGCGGATGCTGCGGTCGCTCGAGAACGTACCCATGCCGAGCGCGTTCAACACCGCCTTCCGGGTCCACTCGTCGGGCTGCAGGTACAGCGCGTCCACTTCGTCCTGTGCCTTGGCGTAGGCAGCGAAATCTGCCAGCACGCAGTACGGCTCGCCGTCTGAGAGCAGGCGCCCCACGATCGGCTTGCCGTCGAACACGTTGGCGGGTGAGAAGTGGCCCGAATCGATCATGTCGAGCGTGCGTGCAAGATCAGGATTCGAGGCGACGAACGTTTCGGGTGTGTAGCCCCTGGCCTTCAGGCTGGTCACTTCGTGCGCCTGCATTCCGAAGATGAAGATGTTCTCCGGACCGACTTGTTCGCGGATCTCGATATTGGCGCCGTCGAGCGTGCCGATGGTGAGGGCGCCGTTCAGCGAGAGCTTCATGTTGCCCGTGCCGGAGGCCTCGAGACCCGCGGTCGAGATCTGCTCCGACAGGTCGGCGGCCGGCATGATCCGCTGCGCGAGCGAGACGTCGTAGTCGGGCAGGAAGACGACCTTCAGCTTGCCCTGGATGGTCTCGTCCGCGTTGACGACGCTGGCGACGTTGTTGATGAGCTTGATGATGCCCTTGGCCATCACGTAGCCCGGCGCCGCCTTGCCCGCGAAGATCACCGTGCGCGGCACGGCGTACGCCGCGGGGTTCGCCCGCAACTTGTGGTAACGCGTCACGACGTACAGCAGGTTCAGCAACTGCCGCTTGTACTCGTGGATGCGCTTGACCTGCACGTCGAACAGCGAGTGCACGTCCAGGTCGACGCCGACGCGACGCTGCACCTCGGCGTCGAGACGGCGCTTGTTGGCCAGCTTGATCTCGCGGAACTCGCGCCGGAACCCGGCGTCCTCGGCCATGCCGCGGATGCGCTCGAGCTCTTCGAGGTCGTTCTCCCAGGCGTGCCCGAGATGGCGCGTGATGAGCGACGACAATCCCAGGTTCGACTGCTTGAGCCAGCGCCGCACAGCGATGCCGTTCGTGACATTGGTGAAGCGGTCCGGATACAGCTCGGCGAAGTCGGCGAAGATCGTCTTCGTCATCAGCTCGGAATGGAGCTTGGCCACGCCGTTGACCGTGTGGCTCGCGACGACCGCGAGGTTCGCCATACGGACCTGGCGCCCGCCACCCTCGTCGATGAGCGACACGCGGCTGCGACGCTCGCTGTCGCCGGGCCAGCGCGCCGTGACTTCGTCGAGGAACCCGCGGTTGATCAGGTAGATGATCTGCAGGTGACGCGGCAGGATCCGCTCGAAGAACGAGACTGGCCAGACTTCGAGCGCTTCGGGCAGCAAGGTGTGGTTCGTGTACGAGAACACGCGGCGCGTGATGCTCCACGCCGTTTCGAGGTCGACTTCATGCTCGTCCACCAGCAGGCGGATCAGCTCGGGAATGGCGAGCGCCGGGTGCGTGTCATTGAGCTGGATCGAGATCGAGTCGTGCAGGGAGTCGAAGCTGCGGCCTTCGGCAAGGTGTTGCGCCAGCATGTCCTGCAGGCTTGCGCTGACGAAGAAATACTGCTGCTTGAAGCGCAGCTCCTTGCCCTGCGGCGTGGTGTCGTCCGGGTACAGGATGCGCGAGACATTCTTCGCCTCGGCCTGCGCCGTTGATGCCTCGACGTGCCGGCCGGCATTGAACGCCTCGACGTTGAACGGCGCGATGGCGCGGCCTGTCCAGAGGCGCAGGTGGTTGACCGTCGGGCTGCGGTTGCCCGGGATCAGCTGGTCGAAGCCGACGGCCCAGATGTTGTGCGTCTCGACCCAGCGGTACCGCGTGCGGCCCTGCGCGTCCTGCGTGCCGATGCAGCGGCCGCCGAAGCGGACGACATAACGAGCGTCGTCGCGCGCGATTTCCCACGGGCTGCGCTCGCGCATCCACGTGCTCGCAATCTCGCGCTGCCGTCCGTCCTCGTCGATGACCTGCGTGAAGATGCCGTAGTCGTAGCGGATGCCGTAGCCGACCGCTGGATATTGCAGCGTGGCGAGCGAATCGAGAAAGCAGGCCGCGAGACGGCCAAGACCGCCGTTACCGAGTCCCGGGTCGTTTTCTTCCTGCGCCACGCGTTCGAGGTCGTACCCGAGCTCAGCCAGCGCTTCGCGTGCTTCCTGCACCATGTCGCCGTCGAGGCTGGCGAGGCCGTTGATGAGCGAGCGGCCGAGCAGGTATTCGACCGACAGGTAACAGACGCGCTTGACGCCCGCCTGCGAGATGCGGCGCTGCGTGGACAACCAGCGCGCGGCAAGCTCTTCGCGCACTGCGAGCGAGAGCGCATCGTAGATGTCTCGCTGCGTGGCGGATTCGGGATCCTTGCCGAGCGAGCGCGTCAGGCGGTCGAGCAGGACGGCGCGCAGCGTGCCGGGCTGCAGCGTGATTCCACTGAGTAACGCGGTGCTTCTCACGTAGTGACTCCATACCGTCGCGCGGCATCGACCGCGTCTTGTTATTGGACGACCAAGGCGCCGCAGCGCGTCAAAGCTTCTGCAGCGTCCGCTCGGCCACGATGCGCCAGCCCTGCGCGTCCTTGGCGAGCGTCAGTTCCTTGACGTACGCATCCTTGCCGAAGCGCTGCACGAAAGTCACGACCTTGCGGTCGGGACCGGCGTCCTTCGTCCTGAGTTCCTCGAGCCGCGCGTCGGGCGCAGTGCCGTTCGCGACCTGTTGCTTGCGGTCCTCGATGTAGGCCGTGGCCCCGCCATTCCCGTTCGACTGGAATTGCGGCGAGTAGAACGACGCCACCTGGTCCGGTTTGCGGTTCGCCCAAGCGGAGCCCCAGACGTACACGGCCTCTTCGACCGAGCCGGCCATCACGGCCTTGGGACCGAAATACGCGGGCGGCTGGTCGAGGCACTTGGGTGCCGGGTCGAGCTTCACGGGATCGGGTGCTGCCGGCGGAATGGTCATGCCTCCGCTCAGACGTTCGCTGCCCGTCACGCCTTCCGGCATCTCCAGACGGGGCCGTTCCCGCGCAGCAAGGTACTCGGGGTTGTCGCCACAGGGATTCCTGGTGGCGCAGCCTGTCAGCGCGGCGACCGCCAGGCCCGGCAGGATCAGCAAGCGAAGCGAAGTGCTCGAAACGGGCATCGGCGGAACACCGGGCGCAAAGGCGAAGGGGACGCATTGTAGCGTCCCCCCGCCCGGATGTGCCGCGCCCGCCGCGTTACAGGTTATGGCCGCGCCGGGATCGCAGCACCTCGACCTGGTCGAGCTCCCACAGGTGCACCGGGGCGCCGCGGCGCACGAACATGCCTGACCCGGCATTGATGAACGAGCGTGCGAGCCGTTTGCGGTACCACTCGGCGGGACGGATGTGGACGTTCCGGTCCGTACGACGCTTGTCGCAGTAGAGTTCCCAGTCCTCACGCGTCAGGGCGCCAAAGTGCAGGACGCCATGGCACAGGCGGGCGAGGTTGCGCAGTCCGGCCGCCGCGGGTCGAGTCGGCAGGTACTGAAAGACGTCGTAACAGACCACGAGGTCGAACGACCTGGCCGATTCGAAAGTCGCGGCTGACCCCTGGGTCCAGCCGTGCTTGTCGCAGAGGTACTGGCTGACCTCGAGGCCCGTGTACTTTGCCTTGGGGAAGTGGCGCAGCAGCTGGTCGCGCATCAGGCCCAGGCCGCACCCCACGTCGAGAATCGAGCGCACCTTCAGCTCGCCGTGATTGGCGAAGGCCGCGATCAGGTCGGCACGCCGGACCATCTCCCGGTTCGTCACGACCCGCGTGCGCGGGTCGAGGTAGAAGCGCCGGAAGAAGGCGGCGTCGAACTGCTCGGTCGGTGCGGTTCTTCTAGGCACAGTAGTTCGCTCTCCTGGCGGTGGGCTGCCGTCGGCTGGAGGTTTTGATTCAGTAGCTAAAGCATAAAGTATTTCTCGAATGAGCAGCTATCATTTGCGCTTTACGTAGTTTTGTCGAACAACACAGCGTTCCTGGCGCAACGCCGGGCTCGTTCACCTGCCGCGCCCCGGTTGCATCGCGACGGTGCGCCCCCACTTCGTGGTTCATGCAGGAACCAGACAGGCAGCTGCGACGATGAACCGACGCGAAATGCGCTCATGGATGTGGGCAGAAGCCGTGGACATGCTCGACCAGGCCGACCGCCTGCAACGGCAATTCTTTCGCCTGGCCATGCAGCCGACGGACCCGCGACAGCGGCCCCGGTGGGAGCCGCCGGTGGACGTCTATGCGGGCATCGACCAAGTGCTGGTCGAGGTCGCGCTGCCGGGCGTTCCGGCGGACCGCATGGAGCTGATCCTCGGCCCGGGCGAGTTGGTGATCCGGGGCGAGCGCGCCCTGCCGGACCGACCGGCCGGCACGACACTCCAGCGCCTGGAGATTCCTTACGGACGGTTCGAGCGCCGTCTCGCACTGGGGCCCGGGCACTGGGACCTGGTGGACCGGCGACTCGCCGATGGCTGCCTGCAACTGCTGCTGGCGCGCCGCTGATGAACGAACGGACAGGTGACGACCCCATGAGCACGGACATGAACCACGACCAGGACGACGCATCGAAGCTGCCCGTGGCGACCGCCAACGACGGCGCGCAGGCCAGCAAGGCACCCAACCTGCCGGATGACATGCTGATCGTCCTGCCGGTCCGCAACCTCGTGCTGTTCCCCGGGGTGATCCTCCCCGTCGCGATCAAGCGCGAGAAGACCGTGGCCGGTGCCCAGGAAGCCGTGCGCGTCGAAGGCAAGGTCGGGTTCCTGCTGCAGAAGGACCCCCAGGCCGACGATCCGACGTTCGACGAGCTGCACCGGATCGGGACGGCAGCAACGATCATCCGCTACGTGACCGCGCCCGACGGCACGCACCACCTCGTGTGCCAGGGTGAGCGGCGCTTCCGCGTGCTCGATGCCGTGGGCGGATTTCCGTACCTCGTTGCGCGCGTTGAATACCTCAGCGACACCGGTGTCCATCATCCCGAGGTCGAGGCGCGCTCGCTACTGCTCAAGCAGAAGGCGGTCGAGGCTATCACGCTGCTGCCGCAGGCCCCCGCGGAGCTCGCGAATTCGATCCAGGCGATCGAATCGCCCGCGGCCCTCGCCGACACCATCGCCAGCTTCCTCGACGTGAAGCCGGCCGAGAAACAGGAACTGCTCGAGACCACCGAAATCCGCGAGCGGCTCGAGCGCGTCTCGACGCACCTGACGCGCCGCGTCGAAGTGCTGAAGCTGTCGCGCCAGATCGAGGAACAGACCAAGGAAGCGATCGACGATCGCCAGCGCGAGTACGTGCTGCGCGAGCAGTTGAAGCAGATTCAGAAGGAGCTCGGCGAGGAAACCGAAGCCGAGGAGACCGCGGAACTGGCGGAGGCCATTACCAAGGCCGGGATGCCGGCGGAGGTCGAGGAGCACGCGCGCAAGGAGCTGAAGCGTCTCGAGCGCATGAACGAGGCGAGCGGCGAGTATTCGATGGCGCGCACCTACCTCGACGCGCTGATCGCGATGCCCTGGTCGAAGCTCGACGCGGAGTCGATCGACATCCAGCGCGCACGCGGCATCCTCGACGCAGACCATTACGGCCTCGAGAAGATCAAGAAGCGCATCCTCGAGTACCTCGCGGTGCGCAAGCTGAACCCCGAGGGTCGCAGTCCGATCCTGTGCTTCGTCGGGCCTCCCGGCGTGGGCAAGACTTCGCTCGGCCAGTCGATCGCGCGCGCGGTCGGCCTCAAGTTCCAGCGCACCAGCCTGGGTGGCACGCACGACGAGGCGGAGATCCGCGGCCATCGGCGCACCTACATCGGCGCGTTGCCTGGCAACATCATCCAGTCGATTCGCAAGGCGGGCACGCGCAACCCGGTGCTGATGCTCGACGAGATCGACAAGCTCGGCCACGGCATCCAGGGCGATCCTGCATCCGCACTGCTCGAAGTGCTGGACCCGGAACAGAACTCCACGTTCCACGACAACTACCTCGGCGTACCGTTCGACCTGTCGAAAGTGCTGTTCATCGCCACTGCGAACCAGCTCGACACGATCCCGGGGCCGCTGCGCGACCGCATGGAAATCATCGAGCTCACGGGTTACACGGAAGAGGAGAAGGTTGAAATTGCGCGCCGCTACCTCGTGCGCCGTCAGCTCGAAGCCAACGGCCTGAAGGCCGAGCAGGTTTCGGTCTCCGACGAAGCGCTGCACTCGATTGCACGCGAATACACACGCGAAGCGGGCTGCCGCAGCCTCGAGCGCGAGATCGGCGCCGTGTTGCGCAACGTCGCCGTGCGCGTGGCCGAGGGCAAGGTGGTATCCGTCCGCATCGAAGCTGCCGACGTGCACGAGATCCTCGGCGCGCCGAAGTTCGAGAACGAAGTCGCGATGCGCGTCAGCGTGCCGGGCGTGGCCACGGGCCTCGCATGGACGCCGGTGGGTGGCGACATCCTGTTCATCGAAGCGACCCGCATTCCGGGCAGCGGCCAGCTGATCCTTACCGGGCAGCTCGGTGACGTGATGAAGGAAAGCGCACAGGCGGCGCTGAGCCTGCTCAAGTCGCAGGCCGAGTCGCTCGGCGTTGATTCGACGCGGTTCGAGAAGAGCGACATCCACGTGCACGTCCCGGCGGGCGCGATTCCGAAGGACGGGCCCAGCGCGGGCGTGGCGCTCTATACGGCGCTCGTGTCACTGATGACCAACAAGACGGTGCGCAACGACGTCGCCATGACGGGTGAGATCAGCTTGCGTGGACTCGTGCTGCCGGTCGGCGGCATCAAGGAGAAGACGGTAGCCGCGCATCGGGCCGGGATCCGCACGGTGATGCTGCCGGCGCGTAACCGGCGCGACCTGGACGACATTCCGGAGAGCGTGCGCAAGGACCTGCAGATCGTGTGGCTCGAGCGTGTCGAGGATGCGATTGCGCACGCGATCGGTGGGGCGGTGCCGAAGGCGGCGTGATCTCACCGCTCCCGGTGGGACGGGAGGTCGCGCGCAGTGCGGGTGGAGGTTCTGGCGTCCGACCCGGCCTGTCCTGTCGCGCTTGGAAAGGCACACACGCGCG
This sequence comes from Steroidobacteraceae bacterium, assembly GCA_049687035.1. Lineage (GTDB taxonomy): Bacteria > Pseudomonadota > Gammaproteobacteria > Steroidobacterales > Steroidobacteraceae > RPQJ01. The sequence continues at coordinate 146 of JBAVIQ010000500.1, read as the reverse complement.
CGCCAGGACACGCCGGGTCGAACGCCTGACATCATGCGACTGTGTAACCGTCGGGTGATCATCCCGGCGATCGCAGTCGTCGATTGAAATGCCGTGGCCCGACTCTGCGTTCCGGCGCTCTCGACGCGGTGTGCACTGTATCGCAA
>JBAVIQ010000499.1:0-4937 GCA_049687035.1 Steroidobacteraceae bacterium | reverse complement strand
CGCTTTCGGCGCGAAGCGCCAGCAGTACGAGTATCACCAGCACGATTCGGTGACAGAGCATGGTCGGAAGCGGAACGCCCGCGCGTAAACTCGGTTCCTGTCCTTCCTGCCCTAAAAACTATACGGGAGCGAGCGCGGCTCGGCGTTGCGTCCATCCTGTAACTGGAGCACCTTTCCTGCCGCATCCAGGTTGGTGACCGCCAACAGCTCGATGCCGTCGTCGGTCTCTGCGGTCATCAGGACGTCGGCCGCCTTGACGCCGTCGAGCAGCAGGTTGGCGAGCGGAGCAGGGGCCGCGCCACCCGCCGCAAGATGAAAGCGCATCGTGCGCCGCTTTACGCGCCCCAGATGATGCGTCCGTGCGACGATCTCCTGTCCGGTGTAGCAGCCTTTGTCGAAACTGACGCCATCGATCAAGTCGACGTTCAGCATCTGCGGAATGAACTGTTCCGAAGTGGCCGCGAAAACGTGCGGCAGTCCCGCGGCGATGTCGGCCGCGAACCACTCGGCCTGCGCGCGCGGGTTGGGCCGGCTCAGCGCGAGTCCGCTGATCGAACGCCACGCAACGGGTGGCGCCGCGATGACTTCGCGGTCGGGCGCGTACTGAAAAGTCACGAATTCGGTCGAGCCAGCGCGCGGCACGTGCGACATCGTGAGCGCGGCTTCGTCGAACATGCGGTGTGCCTGGGCCGCTGCCGCCGCGTCACCCGTGAGGATCGCGCCGACATTCAGGTCGGCGGCTTGCAGAATTTCCACCTTGGAGCGCAGGACGAATTTGCGCAGGTGCGTGGCCACCTTGCCCAGCAGGTCGGCCGGCAGCAGCGCATAGATTGCTTCGTCAGTCTGGCGGAAGCGCGCGAGCGCGATGACACGCCCCTGGTTGGTGCAGCAGGCCGTCACCTGGGTCCGCCCGTCCGCCAGCAGGCGCACGTCGTTCGTGAACTGGCCCTGCAAGAATGTCGCGGCATCGGCGCCGCCAATGCGCAAGACGCCGAAACCCGGCAGCAGCACCATGCGAAGTGCCTGTGTGGAATCTTCGTTCATTGTTCAACCCGGGTTCGATTTCAGCCTGTACGGCGGGACCATAGCCCAAGCGCTCGGTGGAGAACATAGGCAACATCTGGCAACATCGCGGGTTGAATATGAAGCCTTCGCACCACGAGCAGACCGCCGACCAGATCGACCCTTCGGCCGCATCGCCCAAGGTCGCGCCGCAACCCCAGGCATCTCCGCCGCCGCTGGTCCAGCCGCGCGAAATCGGAGGCCGGGACGGGCCCGAGCCCACGCGGTTCGGGGACTGGGAGAAGGCGGGGCGCTGCATCGACTTCTAGCGCACTGGATTCCAGAGGAGAGGTAGCGTCATGGCGCAGCCCGAGCGGCCGCTGTCCCCGTTCATGCAGTACCGTTGGCAATACACCAACACCCTGTCGATCCTGCACCGGATCACGGGCGTCCTGCTGAGCCTGTGCTTCTTCGTGCTGGTCTACTGGCTGGCCGCTGCGGCCTCCGGGCCCGAACGCTACGCCACTGCACTCGCCACTATCGGTTCGCCGCTGGTCAGGGTGCTGCTCATCGGCGGCCTGTTCTCATTCTGCTACCACCTGCTGAACGGCATCCGACACCTGTTCTGGGACGCCGGCTACGGGTTCGAGCTTCCCGTCGCGCGCAGAACGGGCTGGGCGGCGGCGGTCGGCGCGGTGGTGCTGACGGCGGTGCTGTGGTTCGTGCTCGGCGCCTCGCTCGGTGGTGCGGCATGAGCCTGCGCAGCCCGCTCGGTCGTGTCCTCGGCCTCGGTTCCGCCAAGGGCGGTTCCGGTCACTGGTATGCGCAGCGCGTTACCGCCGTTGCGCTGGTCATTCTAGGTTTCTGGTTCATCGCGTCGCTGGCGCTGCTGGGCGCAGGCGCCCCGCACGCGACGGTCGTGGGGTGGCTGCATTCGCCGTTCTCGGCGGTGATGGCGCTGCTGCTTGTCGCGGTCGCCGCGTATCACGCGCAGCTGGGCCTGCAGGTCGTCTTCGAGGACTACATCAGCGACAAGGGCACGCGTCTGGTCGTGCTGGTCGCGCTCAAGTTCGCGCTCGTCGTGGCCGCCCTGATCGGCATCCTCGCCGTGTTGCGCATCGCGTTCGGAGCCCAGGCATGACCACTGCGGATTACGCGTTCACCGATCATACGTACGACGTCGTCGTCGTCGGCGCCGGCGGCGCAGGGCTGCGCGCCACCTTCGGCCTGGCCGAGCAGGGCCTCAACACGGCGTGCATCAGCAAGGTGTTCCCGACGCGCAGCCACACGGTCGCCGCGCAGGGCGGCATCAGCGCCGCGCTCGGCAACATGGGCGAGGACGACTGGCGCTTCCACTTCTACGACACCATCAAGGGCTCGGACTGGCTCGGCGACCAGGACGCGATCGAGTTCATGTGCAAGGAAGCGCCGGCGGCGATCCTCGAACTCGAGCACTACGGCCTGCCGTTCTCGCGCACCGAGGACGGCAAGATCTACCAGCGCCCGTTCGGCGGCATGACGACGCACTACGGCAAGGGCATCGCGCAGCGCACCTGCGCCGCGGCGGACCGCACCGGGCACGCGATGCTGCACACGCTGTACCAGCAGTCGCTCAAGCACCAGGCGCGCTTCTTCATCGAATACTTCGCCGTCGACCTGATCATGGAAGACGGCGCGTGCCGCGGCGTCGTGGCGCTCGACATGTCGACGGGCCAGCTGCATCGCTTCCGCGCGCACACCGTGATTCTCGCCACGGGCGGGTATGGCCGCGCGTACTTCTCGTGCACCTCGGCGCACACCTGCACGGGTGACGGCGGTGGCATGGCGCTGCGCGCCGGCCTGCCGCTGCAGGACATGGAGTTCGTGCAGTTCCACCCGACCGGCATCTACGGCGCCGGTTGCCTGATCACCGAAGGCTCGCGCGGCGAGGGCGGTTACCTCACCAATTCCGCGGGCGAGCGTTTCATGGAGCGCTACGCGCCGAACGCGAAGGACCTCGCTTCGCGCGACGTCGTCAGCCGTTCGATGACAATCGAGATTCGCGAGGGCAGGGGCGTGGGTCCGCAGAAGGACCACATCCACCTGCACCTCGAGCACCTCGGCGCCGCCGTGATCCACGAGCGCCTGCCGGGCATCGCCGAAACCGCGCGCATCTTCTCGGGCGTCGACGTCACGCGCGAACCGATCCCGGTGCTGCCGACCGTGCACTACAACATGGGCGGAATTCCCTGCAACGTGCACGGCGAAGTGGTCACGCTGCGCAACGGCAACCCGGATTCGGTCGTCCCGGGCCTCATGGCGGTGGGTGAAGCTGCGTGCGTGTCGGTGCACGGGGCGAACCGCCTCGGCTCCAATTCGCTGCTCGACCTCGTCGTCTTCGGCCGTGCGGCTGCGCATCACTGCGGCAAGACGGTCAAGCCCGGCACGTCGCACAGGCTGCTGCCGAAGGACGCGGGCGACCTGGCCATCAGCCGGCTCGACAGGTTCCGCAACGCGCAGGGCACGCGCCGCACGTCGGAGATCCGGCTCGACATGCAGCGTGTAATGCAGAACCACGCGGCCGTCTTCCGCACCGGCGAGTCGCTCGACGAAGGCGTGCAGAAGCTCGACGCGGTCTTCGCTACGTTCTCCGAAGTGCAGGTGGCTGACCGCTCGCTGATCTGGAACACGGACCTGATCGAGACGCTCGAACTCGATAACCTGCTCGCGCAGGCATTGGTGACGATGTCGTCGGCGGCCAACCGCCAGGAAAGCCGTGGCGCCCATGCGCGTGAAGACTTCAAGGACCGCGATGACGTGACCTGGCTCAAGCACACGCTGGCCTGGGCCGATGCCTCCGGCAGGGTCTGCATCGACTACCGTCCTGTGCACCTGAACACGCTTACGAGCGACGTCGAAGCCATTCCGCCGAAGGCGCGTACCTACTAACCCCTGCGAAGCATCCGATGCCCCAATTCAGACTTCCCGAGAATTCCCGGGTCCAGCCCGGCAAGAGTCATGCCGCGCCGGCGGGTGCCAAGAACGTCAAGACGTTCCGCATCTACCGCTTCGACCCAGACTCGAACCAGAAGCCGCGCGTCGACACCTACGAAGTCGACCTGGGCAGCTGCGGCCCGATGGTTCTCGACGCGCTGATCAAGATCAAGAACGAAGTCGACTCGACGCTCACGTTCCGCCGCTCGTGCCGCGAAGGCATCTGCGGTTCGTGCGCGATGAACATCGACGGCGTGAACACGCTGGCGTGCACCAAGGCCATCGGCGAGATCAAGGGCGACGCGAAGATCTATCCGTTGCCGCACATGCCGGTGATCAAGGACCTCGTGCCCGATCTCACCAACTTCTACGCGCAGTACGCTTCGGTGAAGCCTTGGCTGCAGACGCGCACGCCGGCGCCGCCCGACCGCGAGCGCCTGCAATCGAAAGAGGACCAGGAAAAGATCGACCGTCCGTCGGCCTGCATCCTGTGCGCCTGCTGCTCGACGAGTTGCCCGTCGTACTGGTGGAACAGCGACCGCTTCCTCGGTCCGGCGGCGCTGCTGGCAGCTTACCGCTGGATCATCGACACGCGCGACGAGGCCACAGGCGAGCGCCTCGACGAACTCGAGGACCCGTTCCGTCTCTACCGTTGCCACACGATCATGAACTGCGCGCAGGCCTGCCCGAAGGACCTCAATCCGTCAAAGGCCATCGCGGAGATCAAGAAGATGATCGTCGAGCGGCAGCACTGATGCGCTTTCGAACCTCGCCCGCACCAGTGGGAGAGGTCGACCGCAGGCCGGGTGTGGGCAGGTGACCGTGGCTGCCGATTTCAACATGGCACGGCTGCGCTGGCGCTGCCGGCGTGGCATGCGGGAACTCGATGTCATGTTGACCCGGTACCTCGACCGGGTCTGGGAGACGGCGTCACCCACCGAACGCGACGCATTCGTCCAGTT
>JBAVIQ010000498.1:0-7023 GCA_049687035.1 Steroidobacteraceae bacterium | reverse complement strand
AGCTAGTACAGTTCATCGCTCACGACCGGACCCCCTCCGCCCGGAACCGGAACGGCAGTCCCAGCCGCTGCGCAGCCGCGTTCGCATCCGCCAGCTCGTTGCGCAGCTCCGCCGCGTAATAGCTGCTGCCCGGATGATCACCCTCGACAATCGCTACACCGAGCGCGTAAAGAGCATCGCGATCCAGGCGGTGGAAGAACTCGAGCGCCGTGCCCTGGCCGCTCCAGTCCCTCGGGAACCACTCCTGCTCGTCCCAGTCGATCGGCTCCTTGAGCCAGCGCTCGATGAACTCCCAGTACCGATCGATGCCCACCTTGCCGTCGCGGCGCACCAGTGCTTTCCAGCCATCGTCCTCGTCGGCAATCTCCGCGATCAGTCGCTCGAGTCTCGCGCCCTCGACGAGCGATGGCGCGCGCAGTTCCTCCTCGTCGAAATCATTGAGCGTCGACAACTCGTACTCGAGGTCCTCAATTTCGCCGGCGGCGAGCCGCTGAAACTCCGACACAAGGGGCCCGACACTCTCGACTTCACCGATCAGGTGCTCCGGATCCCGCGGTGGCCGATCCCACACGTCGAACACATCGGCGCGAATGCGAGGCAATGCCACGCCCGGATCGACGATCGTGCCGTAGTCGTTCACCTCGAAATACCACGGGTCCTCGAGCGCCTTCGCCCAGGCCTCGTCGACCTGCGCCGCACTGGCGGACTGCAGCACGACGGGAATCGAGATACTCGCCCCGAGCGACGCCAGGGCCTGCAGGAACTGCCGGCGGTTCATGACGCTGCCCCATCGCGGCCAGCATCCAGCGAGAATACCTCGCGCTCGAACCACGCCCTCTGCCCGACCGACACGGCTTCCGCCCGCTCGATCAGTGCCCGGGCCTGCGCCTCCGTCTGCGCCGTCGCCACCAGCATCCGATCGACACCGCCCTTCGCGAGTTCCTCGTCCGAGTTGAGCTGGTAGAACACGCGCCGCGTGGCAGACGCATCCATCCACGCGACCGATCGGCCCTGCAGCTCGATCGCGCCCGACCCGACGAACGCATCGAACTCGATGCCGGCATCGACTTCGGATGCGCAGTCGCCGTCAGGAGCACGCCGCCGGATCAACCCTCGCTCCGCCAGTCGCTCCACCACGAACTCGACGCCTGCGAACGGCACGCCGATCGACGCCAGGTACACCCACCGTCGCACGGTCCACGCACTCGTCCCGTCCTTGCCGTGCTCGAGTTGCGGCCACCCGAGCGGCAGCAGACCGCCCGCCTCGAACGTGGCGGCAAAGAGTCGGCTGGGATCCTGCGTCCACGCCGGGCTCTTGCCCACGACATAGTTGATGGTGCCGAACCTCAGCTCGAGCCGCGCTGACAACGGCGTCATGAGTCGCGGGTCGTCGCGCATCTCCTCAAGGCACCGATACAGATCGGCGAGCCGGCTCACCGGCACCGGCACGCACAGCGTCTTGAATCCACCGTCCGGAATGCCCGTGAAGCCAACCTCGTCCGGGCGATGCGCGACGTACTTGAGGCCGTACGCCGCCTCGAGTCGTGCGCCCAGCGCCGCGTCCCAGGCTTCGGGAAACGGGATGTACAAGTACTGGATCCCGCGCCCGAAGTCGTCGCCGGCCGTGTAGCTCGTTCCACCCTCGATGCCGCGCCACACCTGGCGCAGAGTCAGGCGTCGGTCGGCTCGAACGTACTTCGCCTCGACGTACGTCTCAGGCGTCTCGCCGATCCAGCGCGCCGACCAGTCCGCCTCCCCGGTGTGAAACGTGCTGCGATCGAGACGCCCGAGCAGCAGGTACGGCGGCAACTCGTCGGGGACGAGCACCTCGCCCAGCACCGTCTTCGTGTACGCCGCCCGCCTGGGCAGGCATCGCGGCAAGCCAATGACGGGCGGCAGGCCCTTGAACAGGTCCTCAGACGAAATGGATTGAACGGCCATGCGATGCTCCTTCGTTGCCCGGATCCGGGCCGCATCCGCCGAAATGGCGATCCACCTTGCCGAGCTGGCAGGTTGGCCGAAGCGAAAGGCTTCGTTCTTGATGCTGGGTAGATTCTACGCGCGGGGGAGGCTCAGGAGGTGAGCCAGCGCTCTATGCGGAATGCGCGACGTCGGGTGTGATGGGCACTGGTGTGCCGTAGCGTGCAGTGGGCGCGAGCCGTCTAAGGTCACAAATTGTGACCTTAGAGATCCGGCTTCCACCGCAGTCAGCTGATACATGAAGTCGTCCGGAAAGCGACTCGAGTTGCGCTTCACCGCTTGATTGAGGACTTTGACTTCAACCTGGTAGAAGCTGGCGGGTTGCAGCGTGCATACGCTCGAAACTGTCGTGATTGCGCAGCATCTTCTTGAGATTGTCAGCGCCGAATCGAGCGATCAGGCGCCAGGCGTCGTCAAGCGACGCGACGCACGTGAGCAATCTCGTTGTCACCGACAGGGCGAACCGAATTCGCCGGGACGGTCACGACTGCCAGGGTTTCACCCGCGAGCGTAGCGAATTCCACCTCGAATCCGGCGCCTTCCCCGTGCACGAGTACGACGGTACCGACGTCGCCCTGCTTGAGGCTCTCGGCAGGGATGTCGGCCATCAGCACTACCAAGTCGTGTTCTCGGATTGTCATTTCTGAACGCCTCGCGATGGGTACGCCGTGATGAGCCTTGGGCCGCGCTCTCCAACTTCGATGAACCAGATGCTTCGAATCGAGGCGGCTCTCCCGGCCGGCCCGAAAATGCGACCGTCAATCAGGTACTTGGTTCCAAAGGACGTCTTCAGAAACGAGCTTACCTCATTGTCTACAGCATGTTGAAGCAAGGCACGACGTAGCGCGGCAGGCTGGTCTTTCCGGAATTCCAGGCTAGTGAAAAACAGTGCTTTGCTGCGGCCGGACGGGTGGTCATCCGCCAGCAGATAGCCCGAGATCTTCGACTCGGGAACGTACGCCTCGTCGATGAGTGGAAGCTGCATGGAGCGCGGTCACAGTGAGTTTCCACGACGCTACCGCTGCACTGCCACATCAGCTGATGCAAATCTTCCCGGAACAGTGACATTCGAGAAAGGCCAGCGGTGACGTCCCGAGCACTTCCGCCAGGTCCAGGGCTGCGTCCGCGGTGACTCGGCGCTTACCCATATCGTCTAACCCTCCGCAGGTTCAGGGGTAATCGACCACCGTCACATCCTGCGCATGTCCCTGCTCCCACCGGAATACCCGTCGTGCAGGTACAGCACCTTGCGTCGCGGCCGGTCTAAGACATCGGCGCGATCGACAGACGAAGCCCCATGGCATCGAGTAACGCCCGCAGCGTCCGTAATTCCGGATTGCCGTTCCCCGACAGTGTCCGATAGAGCGTGGTCGCGTTCAGCCCGGCCTGCTGCGCCAATCCTGGCACGCCGCCGAATGCGTCCGACAGTCGGCGCAGCGCCAGCATGAGTTCCTGCTGGTCTCCATCGGCGAGCACCTGGTCCAGGTAGGCCGCCGCATACTTCCGATCGCGCCGCAAGCTCTCGACCGTCGCGTCCTCGTGGCTGCGCGACGCCGGCTTCCTGCTTGCTTTGGCTTTGCTCATCGCCGTTCTCTATCGAGCTACTGCCGAAAAGGGTCGCGGCCCGCAGGCGACAAGTAGTGCTGTACGTCGTACCGCATTTTCGCTTTTAAGCGAACCCGTGTCAAACGCTGATGGCCGCCCGACGATCTGGGACAGCCGGATTGGATCGCATGACGATGCCCTGCGAGGCAGGGCGATCCAACTCAAGATCGCGTCGGAAATGACGAGAAATCGCCGCGACAAACTGCGTATCCTATGGGATACGATACTCACGCCCTGGAGTCCAGGCAATGAACAAACCCAGCCGCACGCATACCTTACGGACCGTTCCCTTCGACGCCGCCGAGTATCTTGTCGACGATGAGACGCAACTGGCGTACCTCAACGCCGCACTCGCTGAAGGGGATGCACAAGCGATGGTGACGGCCCTCGGAACCGTGGCCCGGGCCCGGGGCATGTCGCGAGTGGCGAAGCGTTGCGGCCTCGGGCGCGAGAGCCTGTACAAGGCCCTGAGCGACAGCGGCAACCCCGCCTTCACGACGATCGTCGGAGTCGCGTCTGCGTTGGGATACACATTCGAGATGCGAGCGGCGCCGGCAAAGCGAGCGGGATAATGGCAAAAGAACCCAGCGATCTCGTCGTTTGCGTCGATAACTCAGGCTACGAGGCGGCCCTGGAGCGCCGCAAGCTGTATGCGCTGCTCCCGGATACCGATGCCGAAGTGCGGGGACTGCTCCGTATCGTCGATGAATCGGGCGAGGACTACCTGTACCCGGCAAAGAACTTCCACAAGGTCGAGTTGCCGGCCGCGGTTCGTCGGGCCGTGTTTCATGCGGCGTGATGGGCGCGCCGAATCGAGCGATCTGTCGTCGAACGCTGTAATGCGGCGCGCATCGGATCCATCGTCAAATCGAGCTTGAGAGTTTCAGCTGAAACGTCAGCAGCGATGCCAGGACGACCGATGACCGCGAGGATGCGGCCGCCAGCGTACCGAATGCATTTCACGCGGCGCTGCGTCGTCGTGTCGCCTCGGCCAGGTCGTACGTCGACTGCAGGTTCATCCACAGGCGCGGTGACGTCCCGAGCGCTTCCGCCAGGTCCAGGGCTGCGTCCGCGGTGACTCCGCGCTTGCCCTTGATGAACTCGTTCAGACGGGCCTTGGTCCAGCCGATTTCGCGCGCGAACGCCGCCTGCGACTTGTCAGCCGGCTGCAGGAACTCCCCGAGCAGCATCGCGCCCGGGTGAATCGGGTTGGCTGGCTGCAGTGCGCGCTTCTTTGCCATCGTCTAGCCCTCCGCAGGTTCAGTGGTAATCGACCACCGTCACGTCCTGCGCATGTCCCTGCTCCCACCGGAATACCAGCCGCCACTGGTCGTTGATCCGGATCGAGTGATACCCCTTCCAGCGACCCTTGAGCAGTTGCAGGCGATCGCCCGGCGGCACTCGCAGGTCGTCGAGTTCGGCGGCGTCGTGCAGGTACAGCACCTTGCGTCGCGCCACGCCGATCAAATCGGGTGGAAAGGCCCGGGTCTCCCTGGACCTTCGATCGAAGAACAGGTCTTCGGCGAGCCGATTCCCGAAGCTTTCGATCATGTTTCTAGGTTATCGGAACACGATAATGATGGCAAGGCGCCGAGTGAAGGGGCAAGCGCTTATCGTCCCTTGCCAGGACACGTCACGGACAGCTGAATTGCTGCTCTATATGACTCGAAATCAGTCCGACGGATCGGTCGCTGAAGTCGGGGCTTTCAGCACAGGCAACGGCTTCGGCAGCAACGTCTGCGTGTCCCTCGCGTGCGGGTTGACGGGCTGACGGCGTATCCTGCCGAGCATGGACACTCCGTCTAAGCGCAGGCCTGCCGCGAAGAGCGCGCAGTCCACGAAGCTCGCCCCCGCTCCGTCGGGATCATCGGCCAGGCCGTTCCTGCGCTTCTATCACTCCGCAGCACTGCGCAAGAAAACACTCGAGGTGCTCGCGTCCCTGGAGAGCGCTCGGGATCCCACCGTGCACCGTGGCGCGCTGGCCGACATCGCAGTTGAACTGACCAGCGGTGGTCTCGACTACTTCTTCATCCAGCCGCTCAAGGTCGCCAGGGCGGGCTTTGTCGTGGAGCAGTCCGCCAGCCTCGGCATGACGGGCGTGCAGCAGCTTATGGGGTCTGTCATCCGCAACGTAATTGGGCGCATGACCGGCGCGCAACTCCTGTCGGTTGGGAAATCACTGCGCCAATTCATGCGGTGACCCGAGCGGCAATTGACGCGAAAGGACCGCCGGCAGGGCGCCATCGGAGATCTCGCGGGTTACGCCGCCGGCCGCACTGATAGCTTCAGTCCTGCCACCCGCAGCACAGCCACCAACGTCGACAGACGTGGGTTGCCCGCAGCGGAAAGCGAGCGATACAGGCTCTCGCGGCTGAGCCCTGCGGCCTCGGCCACTCGAGACATGCCCTGCACTTCCGCAATGCGTCGCAGGCCGAGCAGCAATTCCTCGGGCGTGTCGGACTGCTCGAGAACTTCACGCAAGTACTCGCCGGTCAACTCGGCATCAGCTGCCAGCGTGTTACGCGCCCACTGATCGTAGGAAGTTCCAGTAATGACACGTGACCGGCGTGTCACTGGCTTGGTCGCCTTCTTGCTTCTTCCAGCCACTTTCTTGCCCTCTCAATGTCGGCAACCTGAGTTCGCTTGGACCCGCCCCACAGGATGAGGCAGCGCCCGGGCCCAAGCCGGGCGAAATAGACCCGATAGCCCCCGGCCCCATGTCGACTCGCAATTCCACCAGGCCCGCTCCAAGCGACCTGCAGTCGCCGGGATTGCCGGACTGCAGGCGATCCAGGCGCTGCATCACCCTCGCCTGCACAGATCGATCCGCGAGGCGCTGGAACCATTCGGCGAATGGCCGACGACCCTCTCCCGTCCGATGGATGGATAGTTGGATGGGCGGTCGCTGCACGATTGTAGCTTATAAATCACGGCTACCGGAATACTCCGATGCTGCGCCAGCGAATGGATGGTTCGCGGCCGCAATTTCCTTCGTGAAGGATCACAAATGTGCGAACTGCAGTCTGCGCGATCAGGCGATCAGGTTGCCCACGTTCTGGCGCCCAAACTTGCCAAAATGGACTGACCCAACCACTATTTCCCACCGAACGCACTGCGCAACCCCGTACAGGTTCTTCATGTCGCTCACGCTCTACGCCCATCCCTTCTCGTCGTATTGCCAGAAGGTGCTCGTTGCCCTGTACGAGAACGACGTCGAGTTCGAGTACCGCACGCTCGAAGACCCCACGGCGATGGCGGAACTTAAAGCACGCTGGCCGTTCGGGCGTTTTCCGCTCATCGTCGACGACGGGCGCACGATCGTCGAGTCGACCATCATCATCGAGCACCTGATGCTAGAGCACGGTGGCCGGGTTCGCTGGCTGCCCGACGACCCGGTCGCAGCACTCGAGGTTCGCTTCCTCGACCGGTTCTTCGATA
>JBAVIQ010000497.1:0-1981 GCA_049687035.1 Steroidobacteraceae bacterium | reverse complement strand
GCTCAAGGTGATGCACGTCAACGTCAACGCGCCCTTCATCCTCACCAGGATCCTGCTGCCGTTGCTCGGCAAGTCGGCGGACCCGTCGATCGTGTTTACGACCAGCGGCGTGTCGATCAAGGGACGCGCGTACTGGGGCGCGTACGCTGTGTCAAAATTTGCGAATGAAGGAATGATGCAGGTGCTGGCGGATGAGCTGGCGACGGAGTCGCCGATCCGCTCGAACAGCGTCAATCCCGGCGCCGTGCGCTCACCGATGCGTGCCAGGGCGTACCCGGGCGAAGACGCCGAGCAGCTCACCCGGCCCGAGGCTGTGCTGGCGCCGTTCCTCTACCTGCTGGGCCCCGACAGCCGGGGCGTCACCGGTTGCCGCTTCGACGCGCAGTAGATTTCTTGCGGCGACGGTCCGGGGCTGGCCGGGGTCGCGGACGCGGCTTGAGGCCGGTGTCGCTGCGGTCGCGACCCGCCAGCGTGTAGAGAGGATCGAGTTCCTCGCCTTCGAGCGCGCGCGAACGGCCCCGCGGCAAATCGCGTGGCAGCGCGATCGGGCCCCACTTCACCAGCATCGTGCGACTGATCTTGAGGCCCGCGGAATCGAACAGCGCGCGGATCGCACCGCGCGGCAAGGTGCGTTCGCTCGTGACCTTGAACCACATGTTGGTGCCGCTGGCACCCGCGGGCTCCACGGTGCTGAACGTGGCCGTCTGGCCTTCGACGTCGACCTCCGTCGGCATTTCGGGCCACGCCTCTTCCTGGCTCGGTCGCAGCGCGCGCACCCGATACTCGACCGGAATCTCGTGATTGTGACGCGCGATTGCCAGCGCGAACTTGCCTTCGCTCGACAGGATCAGCAAGCCGTCTTCGCCAAAGCCGAGGGCGTTGACCGCCACCCAGCGACCGGCGTGCAGTGCCGGCAGGTGCATCTCGACGCTCTCGCGGTCGTCGCCCGCGCGGCTGCGCAGCATTTCGCCAGCGGGCTTGTGATACAGGATGACCTGCAGCTTGCGGTCCACGGCGAGCAGGCGCGTCACGTCCTTGCCATCCACGACGACGCGCTCGCCCTCCTGCAGCGCTTGACCGATCTCGGCGGGACGGCCGTTGACCAGGACGCGGCCATCGCGAATCCACGCTTCGACCTGGCGACGCGAACCGATGCCGTGCTGCGCGAGCAGCTTGTGCAGGCGTTCGCTCAACGGGCTGCTTCGTCCGCTGCGGTGGTCGGCGCGCCTTCGGCATCGAGCATCGCCGGCTCTTCGGCCAGCCCCGCCTCTGCAGCCGCAATCGCGGCCGGCAGGTCGAGCTGCTCCCTGATGTCTTCGAGGTCGCGCAGTTCGGCGAGCGTCGGCAGATCGTCGAGGCTCTTCAAGCCGAAGTAATCGAGAAACTCCCGCGTCGTCCCCAGCAGCTCGGGGTGTCCCGGCACTTCACGGTGGCCGACGACCCGGATCCAGTTGCGCTCGTGCAGCGTGCGCATGATGGTCGTGGCGACCGTGACGCCGCGGATGTCCTCGATCTCGCCGCGCGTGATCGGCTGTCGATACGCGATCAACGCCAGTGTCTCGAGCAACGCGCGCGAATACCGGCTCGGCCGCTCCTGCCACAGGCGCGAAACCACGTCAGCGTGCTGCGGGCGGACCTGTACGCGCCAGCCACTCGCCACTTCGCGCAGTTCGACGCCACGACCTTCGTAGCTCTGCTGCAACTCGGCGAGCGCGGCCGTCACTGCTTCGGCCGGCGGACGCTGTCCCTCGTCGAACAGTTCGAGCAGTTGCTCGACCGAAACGGGCCGACCGGCAGCCAGCAGCACGGCTTCGACGACGCCGCTAAGGGGGTGTTTGGTCATGATTCAGTGCCTTGCGGGCCCTGCAGGCCCCGGTCATCCATGTCGTCGACCTGGTCTGCCTGGCGGGGGGTGCCGGCGCGCACGTGGATCGGCGCATACGGTTCGGACTGCACGATCTCGATCAGCCCCTCGCGGAGC
>JBAVIQ010000496.1:0-7396 GCA_049687035.1 Steroidobacteraceae bacterium | reverse complement strand
GCGTCGAGAGCAGTGGCGAGTCGCGGAGTTCGCGGGCGGCCGCTTCGTTGGCGGCCACGGCGGTGAAGCTCGAAATCGGCGTCGGCAGCACGTGGATGGTGCGTGCGCCGACGGCGACCCGCTGGCCGACAGCGACCGGGAAATCGCGTTGTTCGGGCAACGTGCGTGACACCTCGAGCAGGGAGCCCTGGTCGGCCGCACCGTCGCGTCCCGGCGCCACCGGCACGGGACCGTCGCTCGCCATGCGCACACGCAGGCGCTCGACCGCGCCGCCGAACAGCACTTCCTCGACCTGTCCGTAGCTGACGAAGTTGGACTTGATGTCGGGCTCCCCGGCGCAGAGTTCCACTTCTTCCGGCCGCAGGATGGCGACGACTTCCCGTGGTACCTCGCCGCCCGCCATCGGTGCGGAACTGAAGCGCACGCCGCGGGGTGTCCGGTAGCCGAGCAACAGGTTGGCGGCGCCGAGGAACGTCGAGACGAAGCGCGTCGCGGGCCGCGTGTACAGGTCATCGGGCTTGCCGCATTCGAGCAGGCGCCCCTGGTGCATGACGCCGATGCGGTCGGCCAGCGCGAACGCTTCCTCCTGGTCGTGCGTCACGAGGATCGTCGTCATGTCCAGCTCGCGCTGGATCTGGCGGATGGTCCGGCGCAGTTCCTCGCGGATCTTGGCGTCGAGCGCGCCGAACGGCTCGTCCATCAGCAGCACTTCGGGTCGGTGCGCCAGCGCCCGCGCCACGGCGACGCGCTGCTGCTGGCCGCCCGAAAGCTGCGCGGGCAGACGCTCGTCCATGCCCTCGAGCGCGACGAGCTTGAGCAATTCCCTGCGGCGGGCGCGCCGCTCCGCGCTCTTCACGTTGCGCACGCGCAGCGCGAACTCGATGTTTTCACCGATCGTCATGTGGCGGAACAGCGCGTAGTGCTGGAAGACGAACCCGACCTGGCGTTCGCGCGCATTCACGTGCGTCACGTCACGACCGTGCAGCGAGACGCGGCCGTGGTCGATTTCGGTGAGGCCGGCAATGGCGCGCAGCAGCGTGCTCTTGCCGCTGCCGCTTGGGCCGAGCAGCACCAGGAACTCGCCCTGCCGGACGTTCAGGGAAACGTCGTTGACGACCGGGGCGCCCTGGTACCGCTTGGTCACCTGATCGAGGACGATGGACATGCGCAGGCCAAGGAGTTGATTGGGACTTTCATGCCATCCTAGGGCTGCGAGGTTACGCCGTCAGTCGCCCGACGGTGACATTTCGGTAACATCCGGGGTGTCCACCCCGCCGTTGGCGCGTTCCCGGACCCAAGGAAATCGACATGCCGCTCCCGTCTTACGAAAAGCTCGGCGTCTTCTATCTCGGCCGGGAGTACGACCCGACCACGCAGCAGCTCGGCGACGACCTGCTGTACGACTCGCGCGACCTCACCACGCACGCCGTCTGCATCGGCATGACCGGCAGCGGCAAGACCGGCCTCTGCGTGTCGCTGCTCGAGGAGGCTGCGATCGACGGCATTCCCGCCATCGTCATCGACCCGAAAGGCGACATCGCCAACCTCGCACTGACTTTTCCGCAGCTGCGGCCGGAAGACTTCAAGCCCTGGGTCGACGCAGGGGAAGCCTCACGCAAGGGCCAGAGCGTCGACGAGTTCGCCGCCGCAACCGCAGCGACCTGGCGCAAGGGACTCGAGGAGTGGGACCAGGACGGCGAGCGCATCCAGCGTCTGCGTGATGCGGTCGCCGTGGACATCTACACGCCGGGCTCGAACGCTGGCCGGCCGCTGTCGATCCTCCGTTCGTTTGCAGCACCCGATCCCGTGGTCGCGAACGACGCCACCGCGCTCAAGGAGCGTGTCGGCTCCGCCGTTGCGGGACTGCTCGGACTGCTGGGCATCGATGCAGATCCGATCCGCAGCCGCGAATTCATCCTGCTCTCCGCCTTGCTCGACGCCGCGTGGCGCAAAGGCGAGAGCCTCGACCTCGCCGCCCTGATCCGGTCGGTGCAGAAGCCGCCGTTCGACAAGGTGGGCGTCTTCGACGTCGACAGTTTCTTCCCGGCGAAGGACCGCACGGATCTCGCGCTCCGCATCAACGGCCTGCTGGCATCGCCCGGGTTCGAGGCCTGGCTCACCGGCGACGCACTCGACATCCAGTCGCTGCTCTACGACGCGCACGGCAAGCCGCGCATCGCGATCATCTCGATCGCGCACCTGAACGACGCCGAACGCATGTTCGTCGTGACGCTGGTCGCGAACGAACTCGTCGCGTGGATGCGCCGCCAGTCCGGCACGACCAGCCTGCGCGCGATCTTCTACATGGACGAAGTGTTCGGCTTCTTCCCACCGAGCGCCATGCCGCCGTCCAAGATGCCGATGCTGACGCTGATGAAGCAGGCGCGCGCCTTCGGTCTCGGCGTCGTGCTTGCGACGCAGAATCCCGTCGACCTCGACTACAAGGGCCTGGGCAACGCCGGCACGTGGTTCATCGGCCGCCTGCAGACTGAGCGCGACAAGGCACGCGTGATCGAAGGACTGCTCGGCAGCGATGCGGCCGGTGGCATGGACAAGTCGCAGCTCGAAGCGGCGATGTCGAGCCTGCCGCAGCGCACGTTCCTGATGCGGAACGTGCACGACGCGGCGCCCGTGCTGCTGCGCACGCGCTGGGCGCTTTCGTATCTGCGCGGTCCGCTGACTTCAGCCGAGATCGCAAGACTGGCCGCATCAGAGGGGAAAAACTCCACCTCGCCTGCACCCGCTCCAACGACCGAGGCTGCGCCTGCCGCCACACCACGCGCGCCGACGGTGGCGTCGGGCAGTCGCCCCATGGTTCCAGCGGGTGTGCCGGAGAAGTTCATGGCGGCCGCCGGCAACCAGGGCGTCGAATACGAGCCGCGCATCGGCGCACGCGTGCGTGTGCACTTCGTCGACGCGAAGGCCGGGCTCGATGCATGGGAGAACTGGTACTACCTCGCACCGCTGACCGCGCAGGGTCCCGACTGGGAGGCCGCCGAGATCTGCAACGCGGACGCCATCCAGTTACTCGACGCGCCGGCTCCCAACGCAGCGTTTGCAGACGTGACCGGCAGTGCCATTGCAGCCAAGGCCTTTGTGCAGCACGGCAAGTCGTTGGCGGATCACGTCTACCGCACGTCCTCGCTGTCGATCATGCGGTGCCCCGACCTCAAGCTGACGTCGGCGCCAGGCGGCAGCGAGAGCGAATTCCGGGCACACCTCGCCTTGGCCTTGCGCGAGAAGCGCGACGCGGCCGTCGATGCCTTGCGCAAGAAATACGCGTCGAAGCTCGACACGGCCGATGACCGGGCACGCAGGGCCGAACAGAAACTAGTGCGGGAAAAAGAGCAGGCGAGCCAGCAGACGATGTCTTCCGCGATCAGCGCGGGGGGCAGCCTGCTCGGGGCGCTGTTCGGCGGCCGCCGCAGCAGCGCATTCGGCAAGGCAGCATCCGCGGCGAGGAGCGTGAGCCGCATCGGCAAGGAACGGACCGACGTCACGCATGCCGAAGCCGACCTGACGGCGCTGCAGCAACAGCACGCCGCGCTGGAGGCGGACCTGGCCGAGGAGATTGCAGCGCTCGAATCGAAGTTCGACGCCGGGTCGATTGCCGTGGAGCAGTCGGAGATCAAGGCCCGCAAGTCAGACACCGAGGTGACCGATCTGGCGCTCGTCTGGCAGCCTGCTTGACGTAGAATCAGCCTGGTTCGCCCTACCCCGAGTGACAGCGATGGACGACCTGATCCGCAAGATCACCAAGGACCTGGGTGTCTCCAGGGACCAGGCCCGCGGTGGCGTCGTGGCGCTGCTGCGTGCAGGCCAGCAGAACCTGAGCCCGACGGACTTCAAGGCGTTCGTCGCCGACGTCCCGGGCGCCGACAAGCTGCTCAAGAACGCACCGCCGCCGAGTGCCCTGAGTTCGCTCGCCGGCGGCATCGGCTCGTTGTTCGGCGGCAGGAAATCGGCCGCCGGGCGCTGGGCGGGCCTCGCCGCATCGTTCGCGGAACTGGGTGTCGACATCGACACCGCGAAAAAATTTGGCCCGATCGTGATCGAGCACGTGCGCCAGCACGGCGGCGAAGACCTGGTTGATAAGATCCGCGTGGCCCTCAGAATCTGACGGCCGGACCTGGCGCATGAATCGACTGAACCTGCCCCTCGCGGGTCGACTGCGAACGTGTATTGCTCCCACCCTGCTGCTACTGGCAGCAGCGCTCGCGCTCGCCGCCTGCTCGAAACCCGCTAACCGCGAACTGCAGCCTGGCAGCTACCGCGCCGCACTCCAGCTGCCCGGCAAGAAGTCCGTGCCGTTCGGACTGGACGTGGCGCAGGAGGAGTCCGGCAAGGTGCTGTACGTCATCAACGGTGACGAGCGCATCCGGCTCGACGAAGTGAAGACGACTCCGGGCAAGCTGGTGGCGCAGTTCCCAGGGTACGAGACGGTCCTGACGGCCAAGGTGGCCGGCGACGAGCTGGCCGGCGATGTCGCGCTGGTCCACGCAGACGGCAAGGTGCTGCACCTGCCATTCAAGGCGAAGCTCGGCGAGACCTGGCGTTTCTACCCCGACCCCTTGTCGAACAACGCGGATTTCGCAGGACGATGGGACGTGACGTTTACGGACGGCAGTGGCCGTCGGACTCCCGGCGTCGCCACGTTCGACCAGAGTTTCGAAGACGTGACGGGTACGGTGCAGATGCCCACCGACGACCAGCGTTTCCTGGCAGGCGAGGCCCATGACGAGGAGCTGCGACTGTCACGTTTCGATGGCGGTGCGGTCGTGCTCTACGAAGCGAAGCTCGATGCCAAAGGCGAGCTCGTTGGGGAAACGTGGTCGGACCGCGGCGGCGCGCAGCGCTTCGTCGCGACCCGCAACCCGGATGCCTCGATCGACGCCGCGGCACTCGCCTCGCACTTGCGCAATCCGGAAGCGCCTTTCACGTTCGCGTTCAGGGATCTCGACGGCAAGACCGTATCGAGCAGCGATCCGCGCTTCAAGGACAAGGTACTGCTGGTCACGCTCGCGGGCAGCTGGTGCCCCAACAGCCATGATGAAGCACGGCTGCTGGTGCGGCTCGACCGCCAATACCGGTCACGAGGACTCGAGATCGTCAGCCTGATGTTCGAGCAGCATGCGGATTTCAAGCGCGCCGTTGCCGCCGTGCAGCGCTTCCGCGCAGCGTACGGCGTCGAGTACCCGACGCTGATCGCGGGCGAGGCCGACAAGGCGAAGGCATCGGCCGTGCTGCCACAGCTCGACGCCGTGCTCGCCTACCCGACCGCGATCTTCATCGACCGCACGGGCCGTGTGCGCAAGATCCACACCGGATTCGCGGGGCCAGCCACGGGCGCGCAGCACGAACTGCTGGCGCACGAATTCGAGCTCCAGGTCGAGGAACTGCTGCAGGTGGACGCAACGCCCGCCGCTGCGGCCGTCCCGGCGTCGCCTGTGTCGCCCACGGCGACACCTTGACTCAGACGACCAATCCGACCGTGGCCGCCGTGAGGCACGTCGCGAGCGTGCCCGCGACGATCGATTTCAAACCCAGCCCGATGATTTCGCCGCGACGTTCCGGGCACATCGTGCTGAGCCCGCCGATCATGATCCCGAGCGAGCCGAAGTTGGCGAAGCCGCAGAGCGCGTAGGTCAGCAGCAGCCGGCTGCGGCTCGAGAGTCCGGTCATTCCGGCGAGGTCCAGGTAAGCGACCAGTTCGTTGAGTACCGTCTTGGTTGCGAGCAGCGTGCCACCGATGTGCGCCTCGGCCCAGGGGACGCCCGCCAGCCACGCCAGCGGCGTGAACAGCCACCCCAGCGCTCCCTGCAACGTGTACGGCGCCAGCACGAGGTTGATCAGCGTGACGATGGCGACGAACACGATCAGCATCGCGATCACGTTGAGCAGCAGCTGCAGGCCGTCGAGCGTACCGCGCGTGAGCGCGTCCATGGCGCCTTCGGCCTCCGACTGGATTTCCAGCCGTCCGCCCGTGGGTGCGTCGCCCGGCGGCACCATCAGGAACGAGACGACCAGTGCGGCCGGGGCCGACACGATCGAAGCGACGAGCAGGTGCGCCACGGCATCCGGGAGCGCGTCCCTGAGGATGCTGGCGTACAGGAACAGCACGGTGCCTGCGATGGAAGCCATGCCGCACGCCATGATTGCGAACAGCTCGCCGCGCGTGACGCGCGCGAGATAAGGCTTCACGAACAGCGGCGCCTCGACCATGCCGACGAACACGTTGGCGGCGGTCGACAGGCCGACTACGCCACCAACCCCCATCGTTCGCTCGAGCAGCCAGGACACGCCGCGGACGACGAGCGGCAGCACCCGCCAGTAGAAGAGCAGCGACGACAGCGCACTGATCACGAGCACCAGCGGCAGGCCGCGGAACGCCAGCACATAGCTCGCGGCGGGGTTCGACGCGGAGTACGGCAGGGGTCCACCACCGAGGTAGCCGAAGACCAGCGAGGTGCCGGCTTCAGTCGCCTGCTCGAGCGCGAGCATCGCTCCATTCAGCGCGAGGAACGCGTCCTTGGCGAGCGGCAGCTTCAGCAGCAGCAGGGCCAGCGTGAGTTGCAGCAACAGTCCTGCAATGACTGCGCGCCACGGCACCTGCCGTCGCCGCTCGCTCAGCGACCACGCAACCGCGAGGAGGCCGGTCATGCCGATCAGCGCCTGCAGGACCGGCGGCACCGGGCCCCCGTTCAGTCGCGGAAGTTGGTGAACTGCAGCGGCAGTTCGTACTCGCCCTTCTTCACCAGCGCGATCGCATTCTGCAGATCGTCCCGGCTCTTGCCGGTCACGCGCACCTGCTTGTCCTGCAGCGCAGCCTGCACCTTGAGCTTCGAGTCCTTGATCTGGCGCTGGATCTTCTTGCCGAGCTCCGTCTCGATCCCCTCGCGCAGCGTGACGATCTGCTTCGCCGTCTGGCCCGTGATCACCGGCTCGTCGATCTTCAGACAGGCCACGTCGATGCCGCGCTTGGCGAGCTTGAGCTTCAGTATCTCGATCATTTGCTTAAGTTGAAAATCGGCTGGCGCCGACATCGTAATGACGTGCTCTTTCAACTCAAACTTGGCATTCGTCCCCTTGAAGTCGAAACGCTGGCCAACCTCGCGCGAGGCCTGGTCCACGGCGTTGATCACTTCGTTCATGGCGATTTCGGACACGATGTCGAACGAGGGCATGGGAGGACTCGGGGCGTTGGAACAGGTCATAAGCCTAACTTGCTGGAGGCCCAACGAGACAGGTCCTGTGCTGCTTGATGCAGGCTCTACTTAATACGAATGCGAATACTTCGCATTGACATCTAGTAACACCTTGAGCAAAGTCGCGGCCAACAACGAATCACAACCGTCGGATCCGTCATGTTCGATCTCGCCCGCCCGGCCGCTTCGCC
>JBAVIQ010000495.1:0-4609 GCA_049687035.1 Steroidobacteraceae bacterium | reverse complement strand
CACTAGGGAAGAGCGCCTGGCTGCCGCCCCTCGTCGGGTTGCCGCTCACTCGCAGGCGGTGGGGCCCCGGAATGTGGGGACGGTCCTATGGACCTCGACGCGGCCCCGGCGGGCCGCGTCCTCCGTTCTCCCGGATTGAGGGCGGAAGCGCGGCGAGCGGGTTCGGCGGCAGCGCCGCCAACGATGGTCCTTCAGCGGTACCTCTGGAGACAATCAGAACAGTTCCCCGCGCTCGCCGAGCATGGCCTCGCGCACCAGCGGCAGGGGCAGCGGACCCATGGCGATGAAGCGGTCGTGGAAGTCCTGCAGCTTGAACGCCGGGCCCAGCTTCTGCTGGTAGTCCGCGCGCAGTTTCAGGATCGCAAGCTTGCCCATGGTGTAGTAGCCGAACAGCGCATCCGACGTGCCGCGCTTCGACTCCGAAACCGCGACCGGCTTCGGCTGATAGCCTTCCTTCTGGAAGAACTCCACCGCCTGGTCGTAGGTCATGCCCTGCGTGTGCATCTTGATGCCCACGATGAACCGTGCATTGCGCAGCAGCGCGTCCTGCAGCTGGGCCAGCCGATACTGCGGCTGGCTCGCGTGGAAGCCCTCGTCAATCACCATCTGCTCGCAGTAGTGCGCCCAGCCCTCGCTGTTCGAGTTCGCGCCGAGCACCTTGCGCACGTCGGTCGGGAACTGGTTCGCGTACAGGAACTGCAGGTAGTGCCCGGGCCACACCTCGTGCACCGAGGTGTTGGTGATGAGCGGGTAGAACCACTGCCGCATGAAATCCTCGGTCTGTTCGGCGTTCCACGACGGGTCGGGCAGCGTCATGTTGTAGAACCCGCGCAGCTTCGCCTTCTCGAACGGCCCCGGGGTGTCCATCGAGGCCGACGTCGTCGCGCGCATGAACGGCGGCGTCTCCTTGACCTGCGCCGGCGGCGAGTCGGGCGGGATGGTGACGATGTGGTTGTCGGTCATGAAGCGGCCGAGCGCGTCGAGTTCGGCCTGCGTCTCGGCGAGCAGGTTCTCCGGCTTCGGGTGATCCTTCTGCAGCGCCTCGAGCACCTCGATCGGTGTCTTCGCCAGATCGATTCTGCGCGCCGTCTCCGCGAACAGCACCTGGTTCGCGCGCAGGTTCGCCTCGGCTTTCGCGAGCAGCACGTCGAGCGGCGTGTCAATCATCTCGTCCGCCAGCAGCATGCGACGGTACGTGTTCGCGCCCCAGGCAAAGCTGCCGTTCGAGCGCGGCAGCAAGTCCTTCTGCAGCCAGGTCTTGTACTCGCCGAGCGCCGCAATCACGGCGTCGTTGGCTTTCCTGAACTCCGCCTGCAGCGCCGGGTCCTTCACGTCGGCAAAGGCCTCGACCACGGTGGTCCTGAAGAAACCCTGGTTGCCGTCGAGCTGGTCGATGGCGATCTCGGTGTAGATGCGCGGCGGGTTGTCGAGATTGCGGCGCGCTTCCTGCAGCACGACCGGCATCGCCTTCTCGCGTGCGATGAGACTCTGCAGGCGTTCGGCCGCCGGTGCGTAGTCGCGACTGATGATCACGAAGGCCGCGCCCGTGATGCCGCTCGAATACGCGTCGGGGTTCCTGGCCCAGCTGCGAATCTCCTCGTTGCCGATGCGGCGCGCGTCGAGCGAATGCAGCAGCAGTTCGCGGTCGAGGCGACTGTCCAGTGTCAGCGCCTTCGGGTCGATCGCCTCGAGCGCGGTCTTGAACCTCGCGACGGCCCTGGTCTCGTCGTCGACGGCGGCGCGCGAGGCATCCTCGAGCCTGGCGTCGTATTCATGCAGGCCGAGCGCCGTGGCGTAGGATGGGTTGCGGGCATAGATGTCGTTCAGGATCTCGGCGGCGAGCTTCCGGTACGCGGCCTCGGCGGGCGCGAGCGATGGCGAATCGGCGCAGACGACGCCCGCGGGCAGCAGAGCGAGCGTGGCAAGAAGCGGCCTGAGAAGCTGGCGCATGGGCGGAACCTTGCAGACGTGCGGGCCTTGAAAGGCGTAAAGCGTACGCCCGGAACGCGATCGCAGCCACGGGCGGCCGGTCCGGATGCGACGAAGCGACCGATCCGGGCGGCGAATCGCGGGTGTCGCCCCAGGCTCATGATGATCTCCCGACATTCACCGTGTACCCGCTCGGAGTTGCAGTCCTGGTCGCTCACCCACCGCGGAACGGGAGATCAGTCACACCCGTCCATGGGGGCCTGCACCAACATATCGCCATGAATTGGCGACGTGTCGTGTGGACTGCTCTATTCATCGCCGTGCTGTCGAAAGCGTGGGGACAGTGGGAACGTCGGGCAATTCATCCGGCCGATGGGGCCATCGCGCCGAATGAACCACTGCAAACAGATGCGAACGGTGCGCCAGTGATTGTGCTTGGGCGCTGGACGCTCACGCCACGAGCAACCTACGACATTACGGCGCGAATCCTCAGCCGCGAAGATTATCGCTTCGATCCCATTTCGGGCCTGGCACCGCTGGATCTCGCGCTCGGGTGGGGCCCCATGTCGGACAATCGGGTGTTGCAAGCGTTCAAGATATCGCAGGGCGCACGATTCTATTCATGGCGGCCCGTCACTGAGTCACTGCCGATTGACCTTGGTGAGGTGACCAAATACAGCGCCAACACGCACGCGATTCCTGCCAACGACTCCGTCGCCTCGAAACTCGCCCGGCTGCGCCTGGGGGGACAGGTCGTCCATCTGACGGGTCTGCTCGTGGATGGTGCACGCGACGACGGCCTGACGATCCGCACGTCGCTGAGTCGCACCGATTCGGGAGCGGGAGCGTGCGAGTTCATGCTGGTCCAACAAGTCAATGTCGAGTGACCCGCCAGTCCAGTCGCTTGAGCCGGTCCGTGCGACGGAGCAGACGCGCCCTGCCGTTGCTCGCGCTCGCAAACCGCGCAGCCACGCCGAGATGATGGATCTCAGTGCCGCGATCTGGTCGGCTCAGAACTTCTGCAGTTCGAAGTCCGACTTGGAGACGGCGCAACCCTCGCAGATCCAGTCCTCGGGTACATCAGCCCAGCGGGTACCGGGCGCAATGCCGTGCGCCGGATCTCCGGCCGCTTCGTCATAGATGTGGCCACACACGACGCAGACATACGTGTTCATCACGGGTCTCACTGATCCTGTCGAACGAAGTCGGACTTGGCACGCACCGCGCAATCGGGGCAGGCGAAGTCATCGGGGAGCTGCTCAAACGGGGTGCCCGGCGCGTAGCCCTCGCGTCGGTCACCCTGTGCTTCGTCATACGCATAGCCGCAATCCGGGCAAAGATGAACGGACATGATGGTGCCTCCTAAGCGACTGCTGCGCGGGCCAGGGACCTGGAGTAACGGGCTTCAAGTACGGAGCGTCGCGCGGGGTCGACATTGACCAGTGACAGGTCGCCGTTGATGTGAGGCAGCGAGAGCAGTCGCTTGTCCATGACGCGGTACCAGAGCGGCGGGAACAAAGCGATGAAGTACATGCCCATGTAGCCGTTCGGCAGCGAGGGCAGGTCCGGAAAGCTGCGCAGCGTCTGGTAACGGCGCGTCGGGTGGGCATGGTGGTCGGAGTGACGCTCCAGGTGGAACAGCACCACGTTGGACGCGACATGGTTGGCATTCCAGCTGTGGTAGGGCTGGCAGTGCTCGAACGTGCCGTTGGCGTTGCGCTTGCGCAGCAGGCCGTAGTGCTCGATGTAATTGGCGCTTGTCAGCTGCCACCAGGCGAAGAAGTTGTGCACGGCCAGGAACGGCACCATCAGCCAGCCGAAGACTGCAACCAGACCGATCTGCAGGACGGCAGTGAGCGCATAGGACTGCAGTATTTCGTTCTCGTAATGCCAGGCGGACTTGCCCTGGCGCGCAAGGCGCTCCTGTTCTGCGATCCAGCCACGGCGGAAAGCGCCGGGGATTTCGCGACACGCAAACTTGTAGATGTTTTCGCCCATGCGCGAGCTGGCCGGATCCGCTGGCGTCGCGACATGGCGGTGATGGCCACGATTGTGTTCAACGCAAAAGTGGCCGTACGCAGGCACTGCCGAGACGATGCGCGCCAACCGGCGCTCGAGCTCCGTCTTCTTGTGGCCAAGCTCGTGCGCGGTGTTGACGCCGAGACCGCTGTACAGCCCGGCGGTCAGTGCCAGTGCGAGCATTGCGGCCCACGAGACGTCGTGAGTGCCGGCAAACCCGGCGATGAGGATCAGAACGGCGAAGTGCATCGGCACCGTGAGCATCGGCAACCAGCGGTAGAACTTGTCGTCCTCGAGTTGCGAGACGAGTTCCTCCGGGGGGTTGCTCGTGTCTTCCCCCAGCAGCCAGTCGAGCAGGGCAGTGCCACCGTAGAACAGAACGAGCGGCACGACGAATGCCCACTCGCGACCGTCCAACGAGTACAGCCCGATGCCGCTGAGGGCGACCAGCGGGAAGAACAGCGCGCTGATCCACAGGAAGCGCTTGCGGTCCCGGTAGACGATCGCGCCTTTCTCCGGATGAACCATTGCGAAGGTCTTCATTGCGGTTCTCAGTTGGGGTGCAGACAGGGAGCGCACTGTAAGCCGCAACGCGCTGTCGGAAAATTGCGTTTCATGACAATATTCTGGTCATTTGACGCCATTACGCACCATGAAGAAC
>JBAVIQ010000494.1:0-4052 GCA_049687035.1 Steroidobacteraceae bacterium | reverse complement strand
GCCGTCAAGCGACTCGCCCGTCGGCTGGAAACCCCCTCGAATCGGGCGGCGGTCGAGTTGTCCGCCCGCGGCCCAGGTCGGGGCAACCTTGGCCTGCGCGCTGGAATCACCTCTGCCGACGTGTTGCGACGCGTGCGGCGCTCGTGGCGCCGGGCCCAACGCCTGGTGGAACGGCGCCCACGTACCGGACGCGAACTGCACGAACTCCGCATTCGCCTGAAGAACTGCCGCTACGTGCTTGAAATTGTTCCGGATGTATTACCGAGGGAGGCAGCGACCCTGCGTCGCCGATTGCGCGACGCACAACAGAACCTCGGTGATCAGCGAGATGCCGGAGCCGCGGCAGCCTGGTTGCGGTCAGATCCCGCGCGAGCGGCGCGTGGCCAGGCTGCACTGCAGTCGCTGGAACGACGCGTGAAGGAACTGGACCGTGACCTCGATCCGGCGCTCGAGCGGTTGGCCCGGGCCGGCAAGCGCTGGGATCACGCAATCACCCGGACGATTGAGTCGGACCCGGAAGATCCATCCTGACGACGAGCAGGCCGCCAGAATTCGGTTCGGTGTGGACCGAGAATCCGAAGCGCCGTGCCCACGCGGCAATCCGCGCGTTCTCGGCCAGGGTGGTGCCTTCCAGGCAATCGATTGCGCGGGCCTGTGCCGCGATGGCCAGCGTGCGCATCAGTTCCGTGCCGAGGCCCCGTCCCTGCCAGCCATCGGCCACGACGATGGCGCACTCGGCCCGCCGCGTTCCCTCGATGCGGGCATAGCGGCTCACGCCGACGAGGGTCTCGCCCGTGGCGTCCTGCGTTATGGCGCCGACCGCAAGCCGGTCGTAATAGTCGAGGTCGAGCAGCCGTTCGAGATCGCGCTCGCTGGCCGTCGTCGCA
Organism: Steroidobacteraceae bacterium; assembly: GCA_049687035.1. Lineage (GTDB taxonomy): Bacteria > Pseudomonadota > Gammaproteobacteria > Steroidobacterales > Steroidobacteraceae > RPQJ01. Next base: position 3,165 of record JBAVIQ010000494.1, on the reverse strand, counting down.
AAGTACTGGACGCGCAGGTACAGCGTCTCCGGGGAAAGCGCCTCGATGAACCGTCGCTCGAGGGCAAGGTCTTCATGGCGCAGCGCGCGGATGGTGACCGCAGGCGCACCGGCGGGTTGCCAGGTGCGCTCAAGTTCGTGGGGGTAGCGGCCGCGGAAGGCCTCAGGCGTGACGGGCGCAGAGGAAGGAGGAGGCGTCACTCGCGATCGCGGTATTGGTCGTCTTCTTCGTCGAGGTCGTCGTCCTCGTCATCTTCCCAGTCGTCGTCCTCCTCCTCGTCATCGTCCCAGTCCTCGTCGTCCTCTTCGTCTTCTTCATCGTCTGCTACGACGTCGTCGACCCAGCCTTCCGGCGGCAGGGCCAGGTCGAGGTCCATCTCGTTCCACTGGTCGAGGCTGATTTCCCGGATCTCGCGATCTGGCCACTGGATCCGGACGATCTCCTCATCAGGGTCGACCGCAAGCACCTGGAACGCTTCCTCGTTGTCGAGGTCTTCGTACCATTGGCCTGCCTGCGGTTCGTAATCACGGCTCACGGGTAAATCCTCAGCGGCAACGCCGCCCGAAAACGGCATCAGAGCGCGAACAACTATACGGTCGGGCGCTCCGCACAGGCAACCGGAACACACGGATGCTGCACTGCCGCAATTCACGTAAACTCGGACGTAGACCGGGGTTTGCCAGAGGACTTGATCGTGTACACGTACCGCGCTCCGCTCCGTGACATCCGCTTTGTCGTCCATGAAGTGCTCGACTTCGAACAGAACTACCGCGCCTATGGCCGCGAAGACCTCAATCGCGAACTGCTCGAGGGCATCCTGGAGGAGGGCGCGCGTTTCGCCGAAGACGTGCTGGCCCCCACCAACCGCGTCGGCGACGTCCACGGCCTCGTCTTCGAAAACGGCGAGGTCAAGACCCCGCCCGGTTTCAAGGAAGCCTACGACCGCTACTGCCAGGACGGCTGGATCACGATGACGGCCGATCCGGCCTGGGGCGGCCAGGGCCTGCCCGGCGGGTTCTCGCTGGCCTTCGGTGAGATGCTGGTGTCGGGCAACATGGCGTGGCGCATGTACTCGGGCCTTTCCGAGAGCGCGGCGCTAACGATCGCGGCTCATGGCAGCGAAACGCTCAAGCAGACCTATCTGCCCAGGATGATCAAGGGCGACTGGTCCGGCACGATGTGCCTCACCGAAGCGCACAGCGGCACCGACCTCGGCATCCTCAAGACCAGGGCCGAGCCCCGGGCCGACGGCTCTTACGCGATCACCGGCACCAAGATCTTCATCAGCGCCGGCGAGCACGACCTGACGCAGAACATCGTGCACCTCGTGCTGGCGCGCCTGCCGGACGCACCCGCGGGCACCCGTGGCATCAGCCTCTTCGTCGTGCCGAAGTTCCGGCCCGATGCGAACGGCGATGCGGGCGAACGCAATGGCGTCGTGTGTGGCTCGATCGAACACAAGATGGGTATCCATGCGTCGCCGACCTGCGTGATGCATTTCAACGACTCGATCGGCTGGCTGCTCGGCAAGCCGAACGAAGGTCTCGCGTGCATGTTCACGATGATGAACCACGCGCGCCTCGGCGTCGGCCTGCAGGGCCATGGCCTGTCGGAGCTCGCGTGGCAGGCGTCGATCGCCTATGCCAACGATCGCCTGCAGGGTCGTGCGATGACGGGCATCAAGGAGCCCGGTAAGGCGGCGGATCCGATCATCGTTCACCCCGACGTGCGCCGCATGTTGCTGACGCAGAAGGCGTTGGTCGAAGGCGGGCGCGTGCTGTGCTTCCTGACCGGTCGCGAGATCGACAGCGCGCACCTCAATCCGGACCTGGAAGCCCGCCGGGCGTCGAGCGACCTGATCGCATTCCTCACGCCGATCGTGAAGGGTTTCCTGACCGAGGCCGCAATGGAAGTGACGAGCCTCGCAGTGCAGATCCACGGCGGCCACGGCTTCATCCGCCAGACGGGCGTCGAGCAGTTGATGCGTGACGCGCGCATCACGCCGATCTACGAGGGCACGAACGGCGTGCAGGCGCTCGACCTGCTCGGTCGCAAGGTCTTCGGCACGGGCGGCAAGAGCCAGCAGATGATTTCGGCGCGTATCGTCGAATCGATCAAGAAATTCGGCGGGATACCCGAGATCGCGCCGCTCGCCGCGGATCTCGGCAGGCGCCTGGAACAGTGGGGTAGACTCACCGCCGAGCTTGGCCTGGCCGCGAAGAACAATCCGGACGAAGTCGGTGCCGCCGCGACCGACTACCTGCACGTCTCCGGTTACATCTGCCTCGCCTGGTGCTGGCTCGTGGCTGCGGGCGTTGCCGCGAAGAAACACGCTGAAGACCCGAACGACGACTTCTACATGGCGAAACTGGTGACTGCACGGCACTACTTCTCGCGCCTCCTGCCGCGCGTCGATTCGCATGCGGCCGCCGCACGGGCCGGCTCCACCGGGCTGATGGCGCTCACGGCCGATCAGTTCGCGATCGCATGAGCGCACCCGCGGCTGCACGCGGCGGGGCACGCCTCGCCCGTGCCAAGCGGGTCGTAGTGAAGATCGGGTCGGCGCTGCTCGTCGAGAAATCGACGGGCCGCGTCAATCGCGCGTGGCTCGAGACCCTGGCCGCGGACGTTGCTGCGATGCGGGCCCGCGGACAGGAAGTCGTGATCGTCTCCTCCGGCGCCATCGCGCTTGGCCGGCGCCAGCTCGGGCTCGCGCCCGGCAAGCTCAAGCTCGAGGAAAGCCAGGCCGCTGCGGCCGTTGGCCAGATCCGTCTAGCGCACGCGTGGAAGGAAGTGCTCGAACAGCACGACTGCGCAGTCGCGCAGATGCTGCTGACCTTCGGCGACACGGAAGAGCGCCGTCGCTACCTGAATGCGCGCAGCACGCTCAATACGCTGCTCAAGCTCGGCGCGGTGCCGGTCATCAACGAGAACGACACCGTGGCGACCGCCGAGATCCGCTACGGCGACAACGACCGGCTTGCCGCGCGCGTCGCCCAGATGGCGAGCGCCGACTGCCTCGTGCTGCTCTCCGACGTGGACGGTCTCTATACCGTGGATCCGTCACGTGATGCGAAGGCGCGCTTCATCGCGGAAGTGACCGGCATCACGCCCGAGATCGAAGCGATGGCCGGCGGTTCCGCGTCCGACGTGGGTTCCGGCGGC
>JBAVIQ010000493.1:0-3214 GCA_049687035.1 Steroidobacteraceae bacterium | reverse complement strand
GGAGAGTCGCGATCATACCATGCCGAATTCGTGGCGAATTCAGCCGCGGCCACGATACGGCGGCACGCCCTGGTCCGGCAGCCACAGCCCTGCAGGCGGGCGCCCCGTCTGCCAGAACACGTCGATCGGCATGCCGCCGCGCGGATACCAGTAGCCGCCGATGCGCAGCCAGCGGGGCTGCAGGAAGTCGACGAGCCGGTCCGCGATGGCGAGCGTGCAGTCCTCGTGGAATGCCCCGTGATTGCGGAAGCTGCCGAGGTACAGCTTCAGCGACTTGCTCTCGACCAGCCACCTGGCGGGGACGTAATCGATGACGAGGTGCGCGAAATCGGGTTGGCCGGTGATCGGGCAGAGCGACGTGAACTCGGGCGCCGCAAACCGCGCCAGGTACACCTTGCGCGGATGCAGATTCGGCACACGTTCGAGCACGGCCGATTCGGGCGACGTCGGCGGTGAAGTCGCCGCGCCAAGCTGCCGCAGGCCAGCGTAGATCGAGCCCCCCTGCTTCCGCGCTTTGCTCACTTGACGGTGCCCTTCGCGTAGATCAGCTCGATCTCGTCCATGATCCGGTTCATCTCGCGCATCGCGGCGTTGAACGGCTCCGAGGTCGTCATGTCGACGCCGGCATCCCTGAGCAGGTCGAGCGGATACTTCGACGAGCCTGCTGCCATCAGGCGCAGGTAGGCCGCCCGGTTCTGCTTCGCCTTGCCCGACTTCACGGCGGCCTTGCCGATCATGCCGTCGGCGAGCGACATGCCGCCGATCATGCTCGTCGCGTACTGGTAGACGTAGAAGTTGCGGTAGAAGTGCGGAATGAAGGCCCACTCCGCACCGTAGATCTCGTCGACCTTCACGACGCCTGCTGCGTGCCCGTAGTACTGGCGCAGCAGCTCGAGGTAGAGCTTGTCGAGCGAATCCGCCGTGAGCGGCTCGCCCCGTTCCACCGACTCGTGGATCCTGAGTTCGAACTCTGCGAACAGCGTCTGCCGGAACAGCGTCGTGCGCATGCTGTCGAGGTAGCTCGAGAGCAGGAAGAGTCGCGTGCGGTCGTCCTTCGTCTGGTCGAGCACGTGGTGCAGCAGCAGGTTCTCGTTGAGTGTCGACGCCACTTCCGCGACGAAAGTGGAGTACGAGGCCGTCGCGTACGGCTGCTTCGCCGACGACATGAACGAATGCATCGAGTGGCCGGACTCGTGCGCCAGTGTCGAGACGTCGTCCCAGGCACCGTTGAAATTCAGCAGCTGATAAGGATGCACGCCGTACACCGTGTTGCTGTACGCGCCGGGGCTCTTGCCCGTATTGGGCATGAAGTCGACCCAGCGGTCGGCATAGCCCCGGCGCAGGGTCTCGACGTACTCGGCGCCGAGCGGCGCGAACGAGTCGAGCGTCATCTGCATGCCCTGTTCGGGCGTGTACTGCAGGTCGACCCGCTGCACGATCGGCGCGTACAGGTCTTCGTACCCCAACTGCCCGACGCCCATGATCTTCTGGCGCAGCTTCAGGTAGCGATGCAGCGTCGGCAGGTTGGCGTGCACGTCGTCGAGCAGGCGCGAGTACACGTTGCGCGGAATGTTGAAATCGAACAGCGCGGCGTCGAGCGAGGTCGGGAAGTTGCGCAGGTCCTTGAACGTTACGTGCGACTGCACGTGCGCATTCAGCGTGGTCGCGAACGTGCGCGTGAACTGGTTGTAGGACGTCCAGAACGCCTTGAACGCGAGATCGCGGTCGGCCTTGTTCGGCGACGCCCGCCACTTCGAATACGCCGCAGCATCGAGCCGCACCTTCTCGCCGGTCGAGAACGTGACTTCGGGAAACGGCAGGTCGGCGCTGCGGAAAACGGACTGCAGCGTGCCGCCCGCCTCGCCCAGCGAGGCCATGCGCGCGAACACCTTTTCTTCGGCAGGCGTCAGCGTGTGGGGAGCGGCGCGCAGGATGTCGTCGAAGAACATGCGGTACTGGCCGAGCTTCGGTTCGACGGCCAGGTACGCGTCGATCTGCGCGCGGCCGAGCGCAAGAATCTCGGGCCGCATGAACGACGTGGCCGACTGGAAGCTCGAATAGACCTGCGACATTTCCTGCTGCATCTGCAGGCTGCGTCCCACGCGCGTGTCCTGGTCATAGAGTTGAAACGCATACGCGTAGAGCCGGTCGGCCCGGCGGCTGGCCTGCTCCCAGGCCGCCATCCCCTCAAGCAGGCTGCCCGCCGACGCGCCGAGCTTGCCCTGCCAGGCACCGAGGGCCGGCAGCGATTGCACGAGTTCCTGCTTGGCGGCCACCCAGGCAGCCTCGTCTACGTATAAGTCCTTGAGGTCCCACTGGTATCGGACGGGCACCTCGGCGCGCTCCAAAGCCTGGGCCGGGCCTGCCACGGCAAGTGCGAATATGGCGAAAAGCGCCGGGAAACTGGCATGGAATCGCATCGGAACCCCGCAACAGCCAATCCGGCTGCGAAAAAGAGGTGGCAAGCTTGCCTAGACGAGCAGTAGGTCGCAACGTTGGACGATCCTGCTAGTATTGCTGCGGTGCAGCCAAACTAGAATGATCCGGTCACCAACGGGGCATAGTCACAGAGTGGCGAAAGCAACAAACGGCTCGCGCATCCCGAAACCTCCCCGGGCGTTGTTCACATTGCTCGAGGGCCGGGCGCTGTTCGAGATGGCGCTCCTGCCGGCGCTGTACCCCTTGTTGCGAGGCACGCCCCACGGCGACGGCCATCCCGTCCTGCTGGTACCCGGTTTCACGGCCAGCGATGCCACGCTGGTCGGCTTGTCAGCCTTCCTGCGCTCTCGCGGCTACCACGTCGAGACCTGGGGTCTTGGCCAGAACACGGGCTTCAAGCTCAAGTTCAGCCAGGCGCTGGAGCAGAAACTCCGCTTCATGCACCACCGTCATCACCGCAAGGTGAGCCTGGTCGGCTGGAGCCTCGGCGGCGTCTACGCGTTCTACGCGGCGCATTGCGCCCCCGAATGCGTGCGGTCGGTCGTATCGCTCGGCAGCCCGATGAAGTTTTCCACCGACGAGTTGCTCGACGTGCCCATCGTCGTGAAGGCGGCGTACCGGTACCTCGCACATCCGATGGGTCCGGTCGCGCACCTCGCGAACGTGCGAGCCAAGGTACTGCGCGCACCTCCGCCCGTGCCATCGACCTGCGTGTTCTCGATGACCGACGGCATCGTGCCGCCCGAAGCCGCCCGTATCGAAGACAGCGATGACG
>JBAVIQ010000492.1:0-1719 GCA_049687035.1 Steroidobacteraceae bacterium | reverse complement strand
GTCCTCGATCGTCCGGGCGGACTCGAGCGCCGCCAGCTGCATGCGCAGACGTTTCGCATGCGCGGGCTGAATGCCGGCCAGACTCCCCGACTCATAGAACCTCCGCAGCCCTTTGTGCCGGAACGACTGGATCATGTACGCAGCATAGCGTGTTGCGCATCACGCAACAAGTGCCGGATACTGAAGCGCCGCTCCGACCACTGTCCCCTAAGGAAACTCTGATTTGCCGGTCATATCTGCTGCAGGGTCCATCACCGAGCGAGCTTTTCGATGAAGCTGCAGACACGGACGGGGTTTGAGAAGTACGGCAAGACGACGCGCCGGGCGCAGTTCCTGGCCGACATGCACCAGATCATCCCGTGGCCGGAGTTGGCGGCGACGGTGCAAAAGGTGTACCCGAAGATCAGCGAGAACGGTGGGCGGCCGCCGATCCCGGTGGTGCGGATGCTGCAGATCTACTTCCTGCAGTTGTGGTTCAACCTGTCGGACCCGGCGGTAGAAGAAGCGCTCTACGACTCGGTGGCGATGTACAGCTTTAGTCGCTGCGCTGGGCACAAAGCTGATCAAGGTCTCGACATGCTTCGCCACGGACAACCATTCGACGTGGGACCCCAATCGCCCCGCAAGCGGCCGGCCAGTGCCTTCGCCGACTTGAGTAATTATACAACTAACGATATATTTGTCCGCGTGAAGGCGCTCGACTTTCTCGGCGATTCCCTGGACGTCCTGCGGGCTTTTCCCGATGGGGCGCGGCGCGCTGCCGGGTTCCAGCTCGATCGGCTGCAGCGCGGGCTCGAGCCCCTCGACTGGAAGCCCATGACGTCGATCGGACCCGGCGTGCAGGAAATCCGTGTCCGGGAAGAGGGCGGTGCATTCCGCGTGATATACCTTGCCCGGCTACGGGAGGCCGTCTACGTGATTCACTGCTTCCAGAAGAAGACACAGCGCACGCCGCAGCGGGAACTCGACCTGGCCCGGCGGCGACTGTCAGAACTGATGAGGACGCAACGATGACGACGACCAAGCGCACAACCTTCGCCTCCGTTTGGGATGCCATCGAGGACTCCCGCGAAATCGCTGCCAGTCTCAGGCTCCGCGCCGAAGTGGCCAATGCCATCATCGAGGAGACCCGCCGTCGAAAGCTCACTCAGGCTCGAGCGGCCGCAATCTGCGGCGTCACCCAGCCGCGCATCTCCGATCTCATGCGCGGACGATTGGATCTTTTCTCGCTCGACGCATTGATCGACATGGCGGCGCGCCTCGAGTTGCGAACGAGCGTTAGCGTCCGCAGGCGTCGCGCTGCCTGAAGTGCGCCGATTCAGCCAGTCCCCGCAAGACCCTTCCCAGGAAGGCGCAGCGTCGCGGGATCAAGCTGGCAACGCCAGTCTCCCCTCTCCGTCTCCTCCTGAACCTCCGCTCTGACCGCTATCCCCTAACCCCTACTTGCAGGCCAACGGAGTTGGCGAGCTCGGCAAATCCCGGGAAGCTCGTCGCGACGTTGGCAACGTCGAGGATCTCGATCGGTGCCGTGGCCCGCAGACTCGCGACTGCGAACGCCATTGCGATGCGGTGATCGCCACGGCTGTCGATCGTGCCGCCGCGGAACGGGTTGCCGCCGACGATGCGCATGCCGTCGGCCAGCACTTCATGCTGCACACCGAGCACTTCGAAGCCGCGCGCCATGGCTGCGATGCGGTCACTTTCCTTGACGCGCAGTTC
>JBAVIQ010000491.1:0-12206 GCA_049687035.1 Steroidobacteraceae bacterium | reverse complement strand
GCACGTGGACGAACGGGTCAAGCCGCAACGGCCTGACCTGGTCGCTCGCGCCATCGCACCGGACTACGCGCTCGGTGCCCACACCGCATCATTGGGCCTGGCACATTCAGTGCGCAACGCTCTTCCCGCCGGATTTCAGCGCGGCATGTTCGTCGGACAGCACGGGTCCTGGAACCGCCGGCCCCGCAGCGGCTACAAGGTGATCTTCGTGCCGTTTGTCGCTGGGCGGCCCTCCGGCATGCCGCTCGACGTGCTCGCAGGCTTCGTCGATGAAGACGGCAACGCACGCGGTCGGCCCGTGGGTGTGGCGATCGACACGAAGGGAGCCCTGCTGGTCGCCGATGACGTCGGGAATACCGTGTGGCGAGTGACCTCCGCAGTGTCAGCACGCTGAGCCCTCGCGTCACGCGCCACCGCTACAGCCATTACTGCCAGAGCCGGGCGAACCATTCCTTGATGCGCAGGACGAACGAGCGCTGCCGCCACTGCTCGAGGGTGATCTGCTCGGACTGCGCGACGTCGTGCGCGAAGGACGCGCGCATACGATCGCCGAATTCAGTCCCCAGCACGACCGCGTTGACCTCCTGGTTGTGCAGGAAGCTGCGCCAGTCGAAGTTGGTGGAGCCCACCGTGGACCAGACGCCGTCGATCACGGCAGTCTTCGCATGCATGAGCGCGTCGCGTCGCTCGAAAATGACCACCCCGTCCTGCAGCATTTGATCGTAGTACGACCGCCCGGCGTGAAACACGAGGGCCGAGTCCGTGCGGCCGGGCAAGACCAGCCTGACGTCGACACCACGCGCCGCTGCCGCTTTCAGCGCAGCCAGCAGCTGCGGATCCGGGACGAAGTAGGCGTTGGTCAGCCAGACCTCGGTCTCGGCACTGCCGATCGCGGAAAGGAGCGTCACGTAGATCAGGCTGAATTCATCGTCGGGCGAGCTGCCGATCGCGCGCACGACCTCCTTGCCCTGCGCCTGCAGCGTCGGATAGAAGTTCCGCGGTGCCAGCAGTTCGCCCTTCTGCGCGAGCCACGTGGCAAGAAAGAGCTTCTGGAACTCCGCCACCACCGGCCCTTCGATCTGCAGATCGGTATCGCGCCAGGGTTGCTCGACCTCGGGCCGCGGTTTCGATGTCCGTGGAGACGAGCCGCTCGAGTACACGCTGCTGATGTTGATGCCACCGAGGAACACGGTGCGGCCATCGATGATCAGGAGCTTGCGGTGGTCGCGCTGGTTTATGTACCAGCCCGCTTTCGCAGTCGCCGGATTGACCGGGTTGAACTTCAGGGTGCGGATGCCGCTGTCGCGCAGTCGCTGGAAGAATTCCTCCGGCGTGTTGAGCGTGCCCACGCCGTCGTAGATCAGGTTCACCTGCACGCCCGCGCGCTGCTTTGCGATCAGTGCGTCCGCGAATCGCCGACCGACGTCATCGTCTTCGAGGATGTATGTCTCCATGTTGATGTGGTCACTCGCGGCTGCGATGGCCGTGAACATGGCGCGGTAAGTGTCCGGCCCGTCTTCGAGCAGCCGCACGCGGTTGCCGCTGATGAGAGGCGTTCCTGTCACGGCTTGCTCGACCGCCAGGTGGCGATCGAAGATTCCCGTGTCGTCGGCGCCGCGTTCCAGCCTGGCGAGAATCTCGCGACTGCGCGACGCCGGGAGCGGCCCGCGCGGACCTTCGACTTGCGCCGGGGTCGTCGCGGGCGCTGTGCTCGGCGCGACCTGGGGCAGTGAACTGCAAGCCGTGAGCGGCAGCAGCAGTAACGCGGCGTGAAGCATCAGGCGCATACGGTAGATCGTCGTCTGCGGCAAGGCAGGCGTCGGTACGGTCGCGCACATACAGCCGGCATTGCCGGCCGCACGCGCGGCGAAGCAATCAGTGCGCTACCGAACAGACCGTTGCGCCAGTCAGAGTAGCGTGCAGGACATCGACCGCAAGTGCCGTTTCGGAAATTCTCCGTGCGACGGGTAGCGTCGAATGGAGATACCAGATGAACAAATCATTGCTTACCGGCCTCGTCGTTGGCGGCGTGGCGGTGACGGCAGCCGGTGCCTACGCCGGCTACCAGACGATGGACCAGGGAAGGTCTGCCAAGGTGCTCAACGTCGAGCCGATGTCCCGCACGGTCAAGACACCACGGCAAGTCTGTGCCAGTGAAGTCGTCACGCACCAGGCGGCTGTCAAGGATCCCAAACGCGTCACGGGCTCCATCATCGGCGCGGTGGCCGGCGGGGTGCTTGGCAGCCAGATCGGTCACGGCGATGGCCAGACAGTGGCCACCGTGGCAGGTGCTGCTGCTGGCGGTTATGCCGGCAGCAAGGTCCAGAAGCACATGCAGGAAGGCAATACGACCCAGACGGTCGAGCAACGCTGCCGCACGGTCTACGACTCGGTTGAGAAGCCCGACGGTTACCAGGTGCGCTATCGCCTTGGGGACCACGAAGGTTCCGTGCGGATGGACCATGACCCGGGCAACAGCATTCCGGTCGAGAACGGCGAACTTGTCCTGAACGATCACGCAGACCGTCGCTGAACAGCCTGAACGCCACGTAACCTCATGAGGAGATAGAAATGTTGTGGACCATTGCAGTCGTATTGGCCGTGTTGTGGTTGCTGGGGCTGGTCAGCTCCTACACCATGGGCGGCTTCATCCACATCCTGCTGGTGCTGGCCATCATCATCGTCCTGGTCAACTTGATCCAGGGCCGACGAGCCTGGCTGCCTGCAGGGCCGTGTGAAGGCCGTCAAGAACGAGAGCACCGTGCGCAGGTGACCTGATGCACCCCGTGCGATGCACCCCCACGCACGCGGCGGCGCCCGGGTTCGGCAACGATCCCGGGCGTATTTTTGTGGGGCACCGTACAGACCAACGCCTGCAGTTCCATCAGTCTCCTCGTTGCAGGCGACCGCGGACGTGATGACGCAATCTCCGATGAAAACTGCCAAGCGGGCCACGGCGACCAATCGGTTACTGGCGGGCTTGCCTGACCTCGACAGGCGCCGCCTCCTCGGCCGGTCCAGCTCCGTCGCAATCGAGACGGCCGACGTACTGTACGAATCGGGCAAGCGCATACACGACGTGTACTTCCCCACGGGCGGCTCCGTCTCGCTGATCACGACCCTCCGCGGACACGATCGGCTGGAGGTGGGACTGGTAGGCGACGAAGGCATGCTGGGCACGTCCCTGGTGCTGGGCGTGGCCATCGCGCCATCACTCGCGCTCGTGCAGGACTCAGGCACGGCCTGGCGGATCGACGCCGCCTCGTTTCGCGAGGAACTCGAACGCAGCGTCGCGCTGCGGGTGCGCCTGCAGCGCTACCTTCACGTCGTCATGTGCCAGTCGGCGCAGACGGTCGCCTGCACACGGTTCCACGTCGTCGAGGCACGGCTGGCCCGCTGGCTGCTGATGACCAGGGATCGCGCGCATTCGGACCATTTCCATTCGACGCACGAGTTGCTCGCATCCATCCTCGGAGTGCGTCGCGCGGGAGTGACCCATGCAGCGGGTTCCCTGCAGCAGCAGAAGCTCATCCGCTACAGCCGCGGCGAAATCACGATACTGGACCGTCGCCGCCTCGAGCAGTCCGCCTGTGCCTGTTACCTGGCCAATCAGGATACCTACGCGCGCGTCATGAACTGATGCGCGCCATCAGGCGCCACATACGATTCGTCCATGCAAGATGGCGCATAGGTACCATTGCGTACAAATACGAGGTGCTGGTGTATCCTGAAACACCGCCGAACCGTGGATGGCCGCCATGACGGACACAACGGCTTCGCAGCCGAAACACCTTCCCGAACGCAACCACCTGCTGGCTGCACTCTCACCCGGCGAGCGCGAGCGCGTGTTCCCGCACCTGCGTCTCGTCGCGATGCCGCTCGGCAAGGTGCTCTACGAATCCGGCGATGCGCTGGAGTACGTCTACTTCCCCACGGACTCGATCGTGTCCCTGCTGTACGTGCTGGAGAGCGGTGCGTCGGCAGAGATCTCGGTCGTCGGCAACGAGGGCCTCATCGGCATCGCGTTGTTCATGGGGGGCGGCACGACACCGAGTCGCGCAATCGTGCAGAGCGCCGGTCACGCTTTCCGGCTGGCTGGCCAGCGGTTGAAGGACGAGTTTCATCGCAACGGCGGCCTGCAGCTCCAGCTGCTGCGCTACACGCAGGCGCTGATCACCCAGATGGCGCAGACCGCCGTGTGCAACCGCCACCATTCCGTCGACCAGCAACTGTGTCGCTGGCTGCTGCTGTCACTGGATCGGCTGCAATCCAACAAGCTCGTCATGACGCAGGAACTCATCGCGAACATGCTCGGTGTACGCCGCGAAGGCGTCACCGATGCCGCGGGCAAGCTGCAGAAGTTCGGCGCCATCAGCTACAGCCGCGGACGGATCACCGTGCTCGATCGGCCGCGACTCGAACAGCTCTGCTGTGAGTGTTACTCGGTCGTCAAACGCGAAACGGATCGCATCGAAGGCATGACCTCGGACCGCGGCGCCTGACCGGAGCCGACTGCGATCGGGCTTGCAAGCCCGCTCCGCTTGCTGCAGTTTGATGCAACTGAAGGAACGCACATCAGCGCACCGGAACAGATCGGTGCGGCTTTGCTTCATGCAACCTGTCGCTCGTTTTAGGAAGGTGAGCCGATGATCTATTCAGCACTGACTCGCGGACTCACGGGACTGGCTCTGACGGCAGCACTGCTGCTGGCCGCACCCGCCCACGCGGCCGGCACCTACGACGACCTGGTCGGACTCTTCCGCGAATGGCAGGCACTGGAGAAGCCCGCCTTGCGCGATGGCGCGCCCGACTACACCCAGGCCGCCCTCGAACGCAGGGCAGCCGGGCTCGAGAATCTGCAGGCGCGACTTGCGGCGCTCAATACCGCCACGTGGACCCGCGAGCAACGCATCGATTACGAACTCGTCCGCGCCCAGATGAACGGCCTCGACTTCGACCTGCGGGTATTACAGCCGTGGGCGCGAGATCCAGCGTACTACCAGACTGTCTGGACCGAGATGAGCGACACGCCCGAGCACGAGGGGCCCGCACATCACGGCCTGGTCGAGCTCTGGGAGTATTCGTTTCCCTTGTCGCGCGCCGATGAGCAGAAGCTGGCCCGCGGACTGCGGGTAGTACCGGCGCTGCTGACGCAGGCGCGTGGCAACCTGACCGGCAACGCCCGCGACCTGTGGCTTACCGGCATCGGCACGATGCAGGGACAGGTCGAGAGCCTGGATGACCTCGCCGGCAGGACGAAGTCCTCGGGAGCCGAACTGCGACGGTCGATCGCGGACGCGAGGAAAGCCACTGTCGGATTTGTCAGCTGGCTGCAGGCGCAAGCACCGTCGAGAACCGGCCCGTCGGGCGTCGGCAAGGAGGCCTACAGCTGGAACCTGCGGCACGTGCATCTCGTCCCGCTGACGTGGGACGACGAGGTGACGCTGCTGAAGCGCGAGCTGGCTCGCGCGCACGCATCACTGAAGCTCGAAGAGCAGCGCAATCGCGGGCTGCCGCAGCTCACGGCGGCATCGAGCCCGGAAGAATGGGACCGGCGTGCCAATGCTGCCGTGACCAAGTACATCGATTTCCTGCGCTCGAAGGAGATCCTCACCGTCCAGGACTACCTCGACCCGGCGATGCGCGAGCGGATCGGCCCGTATTCGCCACTCGAGACGCGCAATTTCTTCAACATCGCGAGCCACTACGAGCCGATCACGCTGTTCGCCCATTTCCAGCACTGGTTCGATCATGCCTGGCTCAAGCACGCGCCAAACCCGAGCCCGATCCGTCGCGAAGCCTGGCTGAACAACGTCTGGGATACCCGCGCGGAAGGCACGGCGACGGCGATGGAGGAGATCATCCTGCACGCGGGCTACTACGATGACAATCCGCGCGCGCGGGAAATCGTCTGGATCATGCTCGCGCAGCGTTGCGCCCGCGGGCTCGCCTCGCTCTATGCGCAGGCCAACCTGTTCGACCTGCAGCAGGCCAAGGCTTTCCAGGTGGAGTGGACGCCACGGGGATGGATGCGTCCGGACCTGGACCTGCTCGGGTTCGAGCAGCAGCTGTACCTGCGGCAACCGGGCTATGGCACGAGCTACGTGACCGGCAAGTACCTCGTCGACGAACTGATCAAGGACCGTTCGCACCAGCTCGGCGACGCCTTCACACTGCGCGGCTTCTTCGACGAGTACATTGCCGCCGGAATGATGCCGGTCTCGCTGATTCACTGGCAGTTGACCGGCGATGCGAGCCAGGTGCCGGCGCCACCCGCTTCTGACTGATTGCGGACCGGCGCGGCCGTTTCTCGTTCACCTTGCCCGCGCGTGCGTTGACACGCCGCACGCGCGGCTGCGTGTCGCGTCCTGCGACTTCAGGCAGTCTCGACGAACACGCGCATCGCGACGCCGCGGTCGCTCCACACCTTGGCCGCATCAAAAAAAATCGACCGGGCCGTATCGAACGCCTCGGGCGACGTGGCCCGCAGTTCGCCGGCGTGGCGCAGCACGATCACGCAACCGCGCGCCCGGCGCACACTCGCAAGGTCGATGAGGCAATCGAAGAACGCGTCCCAGTTCTGGCCGAACCAGCTTGGAAACCGCAGCAAGTCGGCGCACCGCTCGAGCAGTTGCGGCTTGTCCACGCACCCCCTGAGTTCGACGACGTAACACGGCCAGTCGAGCGCCGACGCGAGCAGTTCGAGGCCGCGGACGGTGTCGTCGGTCAGGGCGACGTCTCGCACGAGCTCGGTCATGGGTGCGGCGCCTCGATCCGGCGAAAGCTGCGGTAGTGATCGTCCGTGTAATAGAACTCGACCGGCGGATTGCCCCCGCTCACGATGCGTCGAGCGCCGCGGTCGGACGCTCCCGGCGTCCGCACCGTGTACTCACGATAGTACCCGGGGGACTGCGCGGGCAGTCGTCCCTCGCGGTTCTGGAAGAGCGCGCCATCACGGTCGTAGGGAAAGGGTCCGCCGGCCGCGATGAGCCGCAAGGTCTGCCGCGCTTCGGCAGGAAGTCCTGCGATGTCGGGCTGCGGGGCAGTGGAACGCCGGTCCGACGCCACCTGAGGCTCGTTGCTCGACCCGCGCGGGGTCTCGCGCGACAGCCAACCGCTGGCCGCCGCAACGGCGAGGCCGACCAACAGGGCGATGCGAATCCAGCGCATGGTAAGAACTTGCGGCTTGCGGAGCGCGCAGATTACCGCGCCTACCGCTTTGTCGGAAGCGCCGCCGGCACAGGTTGGAACCACGGCGACAAACGCACGCCACCACGGCGGCGGCCGTGCATCTCACTTGCGCATCAGGGTGCTCTTGCCGAACAGCGAACCGATGAGGTCCACGGCAACCTCGGCCGTGCGATTGCGGATGTCGAAGGCAGGATTGAGTTCGACGATGTCGAGCGACGCGAGCCGGCCCGTGTCGGCCACCATCTCCATGCAGAGCTGGGCCTCGCGATAGGTCGGGCCACCGGACACCGTCGTGCCCACGCCGGGGGCGATGCCGGGATCGAGAAAATCGACGTCGAGGCTCACGTGGACATGGGTGTCGTCATCGACGCCGAGCAGGGCCTGCTCCAGCGTGTGCCGCATCCCCATCTCGTCGATGTAGCGCATGTCGAAGACTTCGATGCCCACTTCATGCACGAAGCGCTTCTCGCCGGCGTCCACGCTGCGAATGCCGATCTGCCGCAGCTGGTCAGGATCGATCGCCGGCACCCGGCCGCCGATCGACACGAGCTCCGACGGCCCGTGACCGCAAAGGCAGGCGACCGGCATGCCGTGCACGTTGCCGCTCGGCGTGAGGACGTTGGTGTTGAAGTCGGCGTGCGCATCGAACCAGAGCACGCGCAGCTTGCGTCCCGTGTCGCGGCAGTGCTTCGCGGCGGCGCTGATCGAACCGATCGCGAGGCTGTGATCGCCGCCGAGCAGCATCGGCAGCCGCCCCGCGGCAAGCTCTTCGAGCACGGCTGCGTGCACGAGTCGATTCCACTCGGTCACTTCACGCAGATGCCGGTAACCACCGTCCGGCGGTTGCCAGGGATTCGGCGGGCCACCCAGGTTGCCGCGCTCGATCACTGCGAGTCCCTGCGCTTCGAGCACAGCCTGCAGTTGCGCAACACGCAGCGCTTCCGGGCCCATCGAGGCGCCGCGCGCGCCCGCGCCGACATCGGTGGGCGCGCCGATCAGCGCGATGGTTCCGGTCATGGCCTCACCTCAAGCCGTCTTGCGCTTGCGAGGCCGTGCGACGCCGTGCTGCCCAGCCAGCGTGCCGCCGAACAGGTCCTTGGGGTCGTCGAGCACCGGCACGAGGTCGAGATCGCGGCGGCCGAGACGCTGCTGCGAGATGAGTGCGTGCAGGAACCGCAACGCCGAGTAGTCCTCGAGCGCGAAGCCGACGGAGTCGAACAGCGTGATGTCACGCTCCGAGCGTCGCGCCACCGCTTCGCCGCGCAGCACCTGCGCGAGCTCGATCACGGGATAGTCCGCGGGCATCTGCTGGATCTCACCCTCGATGCGCGATTGCGGCTCGTACTCGACCACGACGCGCATGCCCGGCAGCCGCAGGATGTCCGCATGCAACTCCGTCTTGCCCGGGCAGTCGCCACCGACGCCGTTGATGTGCATGCCGGGCGTGATCATCGGCGGCGTCAGGATGACCGCGTTGCGTTTGTCCGCCGTGACGGTGGTGACGATGTCCGCGCCCTTGCAGGCCTCGGACGCAGAATGCGTCCGCACCACTTGCAGGTCCGCCAGCTCCGGCATCGCGGCAAGGTTACGCATGAGCTTGGCCGTGGCCCGCGGGTCCACGTCGTAGACCCGCAGTTCGCGGATGCCGCACAGGCGGTGGAACGCGATGGCCTGGAACTCGCTCTGCGCGCCGTTGCCGATCAACGCCATCACGCGGCTGTCGGGACGTGCCAGCTTCTGCGCGGCCAGTGCCGACGTCGCGGCCGTCCGCAACGCAGTCGTCACCGTGAGTTCCGAGAGCAGCAACGGATACCCCGTGTCGACGCTGGCCAGCACGCCGAATGCAGTCACCGTCAACAGGCCTTCGGCGGTGTTCTTGGGATGACCGTTGACGTACTTGAAGGAGTACAGCTTACCGTCGGTCGCGGGCATCAGTTCGATGACGCCCACCGGCGAATGGCTCGCGAGTCGCGGTGCCTTTTCGAACTCAGGCCAGCGCCGGTAATCCGCCTCGATTTCACCCGCCAGCCGGGCCATGAATTCTGCCGGTCCGAGCGCATTCACGATGCGCTCGATATCACTGACGCCGATGTAGTCGACCATTGCTGTTCCCCTGCCCGGGCCGGCAAAGAACGAGGAGTCACCGGCCCACCCCAGCATCATCGGCCCGGCGTGAGCCAACAGGAAGCCAGCAAACCTTTCGATATGGTCTATAATTTAATCGTTTCGTCATCCTCATTGAACTATTCGACAGAACGGCAGGTACTGCATGGACGATCTCGACCGCCAACTTGTCGGCCTCCTGCGAGGCAATGCCCGCATGCCCGCGGCGACCATTGCACGCACCCTCCGCGTGGCCCGCGGCACCGTGCAGAACCGCATCGCCAGGCTCGAGCAGGAAGGCGTGATTGCGGGCTACACCGTCCGCCTGGCTGCACCGGACGGCGACCGCCGCATCACGGCGCTGATGCTGATCGCGGTCGAAGGCAACAACGTCGAGAAGGTGCTGCGCTCGCTGCGCGGTGACGCGTCGGTGTCCACGCTGCACACGACGAACGGCCGCTGGGACATCATCGCCGAGCTGCGCGCCGACACGCTCGAGGAGTTCGACCGCGTGCTGAGCCGAATCCGCCGCATCGAAGGGGTGGCCAACTCCGAGACCAACCTGCTGCTCTCGACGCACAAGTACTGACCGCGCGCGGCTGTATCATGCGGCCCCGCGGTGCCCACGCGGACGATCCCGGAGGACCTCATGTACGAGATTTACATCGGCAACAAGAACTATTCGTCGTGGTCGCTGCGGCCCTGGGTCCTGCTGCGTGCGCACGGCATTCCCTTCGTCGAGCACGTCAAGCCGTTTGCGCGCGGCTCGAACTTCGATGCGTTCCGCGCCTTCTCGCCCTCGGGCAAGGTGCCTTGCCTGCGCGATGGCGCAACCGTGGCCTGGGACTCGCTTGGCATCAGCGAGTTTCTCGCCGAGCGCCACCCGGGTCTCTGGCCAGCGGACGCGGCGGCACGCACCTGGGCCCGCTGCGCGGCGGCCGAGATGCATTCGGGCTTCGGCACCCTGCGCAACATCTGCACGATGAACGTCGGCCTGCGCGTCAAGCTGCATACGCAACCGCCCGCACTCGTCGCAGACATCCGCCGCATCGATGAGCTGTGGAACGAGGGTCTGTCGCGCTTCGGCGGGCCGTTCCTCGCCGGCCCCGGGTTCACGGTGGTCGACGCGTTCTACTGCCCGGTGGCTTACCGCGTGCGCACCTATGGCATCGAACTGACGGGCAGAGCGCCGCAGTACGCGCAGCGGCTGCTCGAGCTGCCCGCGATGCGTGAGTGGGAGCAGGCTGCGCTCGCCGAAACGTGGCGCGAGATCGATCACGAAGCGGAAGCGCTGCAGGTCGGTGTCGTCACCGCCGACTATCGCGCGCCGGCAGCTGCGCCATGAGCGAGCGTATCGACGCACTCGAATTCAAGGTGGCGCACCTCGAGCAGGCGCTGCAGGAATTGAGCGACGTCGTCTATCGGCAGCAGCGCGAGCTCGATTCGCTGCGCGACCGCAACCAGCACCTGCTCGAACAGGTGCGGCAGCTCGAGCAACGCGGCGGCGACCCGAACCGGGTCGAGATCCCGCCGCACTACTGACGTGGCCAGGCATCCTCTGAGCGGAGCCAAGGCCGGCTGGGTCATGTACGCCGCCGTGCTCACGTTCTGCGTGTTCGCGGGCGAGGCCGTGAATCTCTCTCGCGGCAGCGAGGTGACCGCGCTCACGCTAGGCAACTGGACACTGAGCGCCGCACTTCTCACGGCGCTCTGGGGCTACGCGCTGCAGCGTCGCATCGGCAGTGCAGGCTACTGGCGTGCCGTATTCTGGCTGGTCCTGTTCGCCAACTGCGTCATGCTCATCCCCGTACTGCTGGGCGATCGCACCGTTGCGATGTTCACCGCGGCGCTCACGCTGCTGATCGTTCCTGCGTACCTCGCCGCCTATCTCTACGCGTATCGCAGTGCTGCGCTCTGGGAAGTGATTGGTGATCAGTGATCTGGCGGATCACTAGTCACTAGTCACCATGCGCTAGTCACTAATCACTCGCCAGCAGCGCGCCCACCTCGAGCAGGCCCGGCCGCTCGACGATCGCGTTCTGGCCGAACGTCACGCCGTGCAGGGCGCCATCCCAGCGATACGTCTTCAACGTGCGCAGGGGTTCATCGCCCTGCGGCACGGCCGTGGCCTGGTCGGTCGTCGTGATGACGCAGCGGGTGCACGGTTTCACGATTCGCAGCCGCATCCGCTCATTCTCCAGCCCACGGATCGCATCCTCGGCGTAGGGCCCGCAGCCATCCAGCAACACGTTGGGCCGGAAGCGATCGACAGGCAGCGCTGACGGCAGGCGCGAATTCAGGTCGTCGAGCGAGGCCCGCGCAAGCACCAGCACCGGGTAGCCGTCGGCAAACGCGCTCGTGCCAGCGAGCCCCTGCGACCATGCGGCATCCGTGGGTCGCGGGCGGGCGTCGTCGAAACGCACTAGCCGCACGTCGCGACGCAGGTGCTCGCCGAGCCAGCTCGCGGCCGCAGGGCCCTCATCGAAGGCCAGCACGCGATCACGCCAGATGGTGACCTCGACGGACGCAGCGCGACCCGACCACTGCAGCGGCACGACCAGTTGCGGCAGCCCCGGCGCAGAAAGCTCGAGGTGGTGGTCGTGCAGCGCCGTGCCGACCAGCGCCAGCCGCGGCGCTTCACGCTGCGTGAGGAAGCGGCCGTCGGGCGACACCACCATCCACTCGCGGTCGTACTGCAACCCGCGCGGCGTCAGCCCCGACTGCAGCAGTGCAATGCCGCGACAGGACTTGACGGGGTAGACGAAGAGCGAGGCGATCGTGAGCATGGGCGGCAGGATAACGCAGGGATGACGGTTTTCCTGTCGTGGATCGCGGGGCCCGGGCGCGAGCCGGGCCGCGGAGACCCGCGCCGTCAGCTGGCCAGCTGCAACGGCGCCGGGCGTCCCCCCTGG
>JBAVIQ010000490.1:0-4829 GCA_049687035.1 Steroidobacteraceae bacterium | reverse complement strand
CAGTACATCCCCGATCAACTGCAGGCCGTGACGACCCAGATCGCCGACCTGAAGATGAAGTTCGACCAGAAGGACTTCAAGGGTGTGCTCGCCGCGGCGCCCGCGCTGCTCGCGCAGGCGCAGGGCCTTACCGCTGCGGCCGCCAGCGCCAAGCAGGCTGCCGAGGCGGCTGCGCTCGAGGCGTTCAACAGTGAGTGGGGCACGCTTGCGGCGGATGTCCCTGCGCAGCTGGCGGCCGTCACCAGCCGGGTCGGCATTCTCTCGAAGTCGAAGAAGCTGCCGGCGGGACTCGACGCGGCATCGTTCGCAGCGGCCAAGTCCGGCGCAGAAGAAGCCAAGGCCCTGTGGGACCAGGCCACGGCCGCCCAGGCGGCCGGCAACATGGAGCAGGCCGTCACGGCCGCGCGCCAGGTGAAAGAGAAACTGAACGCGGCGATGGCCGGGCTCGGCATGTCGGCCGGCTGAACCTTCCCGCTGCTGTAGTGTGATGACGGGCTGCCTGCGGGCGGCCCGTTTCTTTCGGGAGGGGTGATTCCGCAGCAAACCTGGCCGGGTTCAGGCCGGTTTGGCTTGGTCGGCGTGCTCGTCCATCTCGCCCCGGTTCATGATTCGAAGCGCGCCCATCGGCTGAGTCCGGAGAATGAAGCGCGTCAGCCGCGGCCAACAGTCTTCTCGTACAGGCCCGGGAACCGGCCTGTGGGATCGTACTCACGCTTGAGCGCCTCGTACGCGTGCCGGTCGTACATGGTCCAGAAGGCCTGCTCGTCGAACGTGCTGCGTGAATACAGGCTCTTCTTGCCGCCGTGCCGTGCCACCAACCGCTCGACGATCGCGTTGTAATGACCGTCGGGTTGCCGGCTGCGCACCGTGTCCCAGAAGCCGAAGTTCACGTACGGCGTGTCCGTCCGCAGCCGGTACAACGGATAGCGGTCGGTCGTGACCCTGAACGGGCAGACCCATACGGGTGTGATGCCGACCTCGGCGTGCAACTGCGCCAGGAAACTCGCGGCGGCAGCGAGCGGAATGTCGACGTCCTGGATCACCGATTCCGAGCGAGCCCGGAGCTGCACGAGCGCCTTGAGCGGGTAGCGCTGGCCGGCGCGCATGATCTTCTGGTAGGTGACGCTCGAGAGGAGCCGCGGTCCCGCGAGCAGGCGGACCGGCGCGAAGTGCGCACCCACGTTCCGGCTGCACCAGAACCAGTCCGTGTCCCAGCGCCACAGGTAGTCCCCGATCGTCAGGTAATCGTCCGCGCACGCACGGAGGCTGCGCCAGTACTGCTGCATCCACGTGTAGTCGCTGGCGGCCGCGGCGACCGGAAGCTGCTCGACCAGCGTCGCGCGGGTCAGCACGAAATCGCCGGCGCCGAAGAAGACCCCATCCAGATAGTCGCAAGTCGGATCCGCGCATTCCGCCGCGATGGCGGCGAAGTAACGTGCTGCCTCCGCGAAGCGCTCGTGACGCAGGTGCACGAAAGGCGCGACCGGGACGAGCCTGACGATGAGCCGCGTCGCGTAGCCAAGGCTGCCGTAGGAGTTGGGAAACCCGCAGAACAGGTCGGCATGCTCCGTCGGCGAGCAGCGCAGCACACGGCCATCGGCCACCAGCACGTCGAACTCGTCGACGGTCTCGTGCACGAGACCGCAGCGGAACGCGCTCGACTCGATGCCGACACCGGTGGTCGCGCCACCGACGGTGATGCTCTTCAGTTCGGGCACGACTGCTGGCGCCAGGCCCAGCGGCAACGTGGCGTCGACGAGATCGGCGTACGTCGTCATGCCCTCGACTTCCGCCGTATGCGACGCGCGGTCGATCGCAATCACGTGGTTGAGCGTGGTGCCGTTGAGGAGAACCCGGTCCGTACCTTGCCGCGGACGGAAAAGGTTGCTGGTGCGCTTGCGCAGGCGCACGGGACCAGCCGAAGAACGCAAGGCCGCCGCGAGCTGCTCGACCCGTTTACGGTGCTCGGTGTGCGTGGTGAACCGCATCGCTCACCGGACCGGCACATAGCGCGGAACGTCGCCCCGGCTCAGGACGAGTTGCCAGAGATGCAAAGCGCGCGCACGAAACCCACCGGCAGTGGAGTTCAGGTAATAGCGCCACATCCGGTAGAAGCGTTCGTCCAGCTGCGGGTCGCTGCGCAGCGCCTGCCATGCCGCGCGGAAGTTCGCATCCCATGCCAGCAAGGTACGGTCGTAGTCCGGCCCGAAGTTGTGCCAGTCCTCGAGGACGAGCAGCCCCTCCTTGGCCGCGGCGATCTGCCGCTCTGACGGAATGACGCCGCCCGGGAAGATGTACTTGTCGATCCACCGATCGGTCGTCGACTTGCTGACGTTGCCGCCGATCGTGTGCACCAGGGCGAGCCCGCCCGGCGCGAGCCGGGCGTTCGCAATCTCGAAGAAGTGCCGGTAGTTCTTCGGTCCGACGTGTTCCATGAGCCCGATGCTGACGACGCGGTCGTACGTCGCCGCATCCGCTGCAGCCTCGCGGTAATCCTGCAGCCGGAACTCGACCGGCAGCCCGTCGCACCGGGTGCGGGCGAACTCGACCTGTTCCCGGCTGATGTTGTAGCTGACCACGCGGCAATCGTGGTGTCGCGCGAGGTGGTAGGCGAGCTCCCCGAAACCTCCGCCGAGTTCGAGCACGGTCATGCCGGGCTGCAGGTGGAGCTTCCTGGCGATCAGGTCCAGCTTGAGGCGCTGCGCCTCGTCGAGCGTGCGATCGACTCCGTCGGTGCCGTAGTAGGCGCACGTGTATTGCATGGTCGGGCCGAGCATCGCGACGTACAGGTCGTTCGAGAGATCGTAGTGCCGCCGCGCGACGCGTGTTGAAAGGCTTCGCCCCTGCAGGTTGCGAATCTTGCTGAGCGTGACCTGCGCGAGCACCCCGGCGGTCCTGAGTTCGCGCTCGAGCCTGGCCCGGTGCACGCGTGCGAAGAACTCGTCGAGGCGCGGGACATCCCACCAGCCGTCCATGTAGGACTCGCCGGCGCCGAGGGTGCCATCCGCAAGCACGCGCGCATAGAACCGTTCGTCGTGCACGCGGAGATCCCACGGATCGCCGCCATCGATCTCGATGTCTGCGGCGCGCAACAGGGCCGCCAGCTTGTCCTTTGCTGCCATCGGTGTCGGCCCACCCTGCATCGCACAATGGCCGTTTCGGCGCGAATTACATACTCCTTTGGGACGGTGTCGCGCAATCAGTACCCGACGCCTGTCGCCAGGTGTCGCCGGCGGCTTCAGCCAGGTTCAGAGGGCGCGGGCCGCCGGGGCGTCGCCGGGTCCGTGCCATAGTTCGACCTTCGTCGCGCAGACAAGGTCCGCGGGTTTAGCCCGGCAGCTTGGCAAACCTGCCATCATTTGGTAGGGAGATCGTCGATGATCAGCAGGTTGACGGACCGCGTGCTCTCGTGGATCGACGCAAGCCTGGCGGCATTCGGCCACGGCTTCATCCGCGCGTGGACCAAAGTTGAACGCAGTTACCGGCGGCCATTTTCGCAAATCGCGTTGCGGTTGAAGTTCGCGTTCTATCCGCTGCTCGCGCTTGGCGCGATCGTCTGGCTCGCCTGGGACTGGAGCCACGTCCGCTCGCTCAACTCGGCTGAGGATGCGATCTTCGATCGCGTGGTGCAGTGGCGCCCGTTTGAACCGCAGCCTTCCGGTCGCGTAGTCGTGGTCGAAATCGACGAGTGCTCGATCGAATATTTCCGCGCTCGCAACGAAGGCGGCTGGCCGTGGAGCCGACAACGGCACGCGGATCTGCTCGACCAGCTGGATCGTGCCGAGGTGCGCGCGGTCGGCTACGACGTGCTGTTTACCGATTCCTCGCAAAGCGATCCAGTCGGCGATCGAACCCTGGAAGCGATGGCCGCAGGCGGCGGCGGCCGCTTTGTATTCAGTTCCACACGCTTGCATCCGGATTATGACGAGGGTTCGCCCGTGCGGGCGTCGCAGGCCCCGGCGGCGTTTGCGCTGAAGGCCCCTCCACGAAATGATCCGCAGGTCGCGCTGTTGTTGCCATACGGCGAGGCGATGGCCAGGTTCAGCGCAATTGCCAACGTCACTCGCAGCGAGGACGGCGTACTGCGTGACATTCCCTTGCGCGAGACCGTCGGCGACTGGGCCCTGCCGTCGCTGCCGTTGCGTCTGGCGACCACCGCCACGGCGCGATCACCTGCAGAACTCGCCGCCGTGGTGCGACCGAACTGGCGACGCGACACCCGGCTGCCGCGCATCAGCGCCGCCGACCTGTTGACCGGCGGCAAGCCCGTCTGCCGCGATGCGGCGACCGCGCCGCCGGTCTTGAAGGGTCGTGTGGTGCTGGTGGGCTACACGGCCTCCGGACTCAACGATGCCAAGCCCACCCCGGTCGATCCGGTGATGCCGGGCGTGGAAGTCATGGCCGAGGCCACCGAAGCATTGATTGCCGGCAGCGCCATCCGTGCGCCGCCGGCGTGGCTCAAGTATGTCATTGCCATGTTCTTCACCGCGCTGACCACGTTCGCCTTTTACCGCGGCGAACCTGCCACCGACATCGACTCGGTCTTCGTCGCCGCCAACGTGACGATGTTGACGGCCGCGTTCGTGGGTCTCACATTCTTCGGGTTCTTTTTCGATGTTTTCGCCAGTATCGGCTTCGTCGGCCTGATCTTCGGCCTGTGCCGGTTGTACGCCGGCATACAACGCGGGCGCGCCGTCGGTAATGGCGATTTCCTGCCGGAATTCGTCCCTGAGCAGGATCGCTGGCTGGCGATCGCACGCCTGCGCTTCGTGCCTGACGTTCATCTCGGCGCAAAGGCCGCGGCGCGCAGGCGGCGGGAATACCGCCGC
>JBAVIQ010000489.1:0-1548 GCA_049687035.1 Steroidobacteraceae bacterium | reverse complement strand
GCTCAACGCCGAGGGAATCGCGTGCGAGGCGCTCGCCAAGGACTCTCAGGACCTCTCGAAGCCTCAAGCGACCGACGTGATGGAGTCCGGGCAGATCGACCTGGTCATCAATATCCCGCGTGACTGGGACGAAAAAGGGCGCCCCGACGGATTCCGGATTCGACGGTCCGCCGTCGATCTCGAGATACCGCTGCTGACCGACCAGTGGCTGGCCCGCAAGGCGCTGCAGGCCATGAGCAAGCACGATGTCGAGGACCTGCCGGTCACCCCTTGGAACGACTACCTGGGCCGGGCACGGTCGGATTGACCGACGACGCGCTCGCGCTAGTCAAGGGCGAAATTGTCCTCGTAGCGGGTCTTGAGGTGCTCGGGCTGGCGCGACTTCTCGAGGTAGGCGTTGCCCACCGCCAGGACCTCGATGTCCGTCCCCATGAAGCACTTGTAGCTGTCCTCGGGCGTGCACACGATCGGCTCGCCCCGGACGTTGAAACTGGTGTTCACGACGATCGGGCAGCCCGTCAGGTCGCGAAATCGTGAAATTAGCGCGTGGTAACGCGGATTCGTGTCCGCATGAACGGTCTGGATCCGGGCCGAGTAATCGACGTGCGTCACCGCCGGAATGCTCGATCGTGGAACGTTGAGCTTGTCGATGCCGAACAGGGCCTGCTGTTCCGGCGTCATGGCGATCCGATGCTCGGGCCGCACGTCCGCGACCAGCAGCATGTATGGGCTGTCATCATCCAGGTCAAACCACTCCGCTACGTTTTCACGGAGCACGGACGGCGCGAACGGCCGGAACGACTCGCGGAACTTGACCTTGAGATTGAGCAGCTTCTGCATGGTCGGGGAGCGTGGGTCGCCTAACACCGACCGCGCGCCGAGCGCCCGGGGCCCGAACTCCATGCGGCCCTGGTGCCAGCCGATGGCCATGCCGGATGCCAGTGCGCGCGCGCAGCGATCGACGATCGCATCGTCTTCGAGAATTTCGTAGACAGCCCCTGCCGCCGTAAGCTGCTCGCTAATCGCCGCGATGTCGTAGACGGGCCCGAGATAGCTGCCCTTCATGGCGTCGCGGCCCGATCCTGCCAGCCGTCGTGGCCCGCCCTTGAACATGTGGTAAGCACCGAGGGCGGCACCCAGGGCGCCGCCGGCATCGCCGGCCGCCGGCTGGATCCAGATTCGATCGAACGCACCCGTGCGCAGCAGCTTGCCATTGGCAACGCAGTTCAAGGCGACGCCTCCGGCAAGGCAGAGATTTCGCTCGCCGGTCTCTTTCGCGACGCTGCGCGCCAGCTTCAATACGACTTCTTCGGTCACCGCCTGGACGCTCGCGGCCAGGTCCATCTCTTTCTGGCCGAGGCGGCTCTCGGGACTGCGCGGCGGTCCGCCGAAAAGCGCGTCGAAGCGCTCGTTGGTCATCCGCAGGCCGGTGCAGTAGTCGAAGTAGTCGAGATTGATGCGGAACGACCCGTCGTCCTTGATGTCGATCAGGTGCTCACGGATGGCGTTCACGTACCGCGGCTCGCCATAGGGCGCCAGCCCCATCAC
>JBAVIQ010000488.1:0-12589 GCA_049687035.1 Steroidobacteraceae bacterium | reverse complement strand
CGCCGGCACCGTGGATCACGCCACCGCCACCGTAACCGACGCCGGCCAGCGCCGACCCCTGCAGTGCCATCGCGCGCGAAAGCCACCACTGTGCCGTGGTGCCGAGCGCGACTCCTGTGGTCGAGACGCGGAAAAGCTGCGGGGCGACGTAGGCATACGTTCCGTACAGGCCCCAGATGCCGCGATAGCTGGGACCAAGACCGTACGTCGTGCCGTAGAGCAGGCCGCGGCTGAAGATGGTTTCGAACGCATTGCTGGTGGAGGCGACAAATTCGAAATTGAAGTAATCGAATGGTCTTGCGTAGTCATAGTCAGGTTTGCCGGGAAGCCCGTAGCCCATCGTGAAGGTCGCGCTCGCTTCCTGGCGTCTTGGCGTCTGATAGGCGGGCGGCGCGCTCGGGTCCGAGTTCACGTTTACGTTCGAACGATAGTGGGTGTTCACGGTGGCGCCGAGATCGAAGCGCGTGTACACGGCCGGCTTGTAGCTCGGGAAAACGCCGTCGAATCGCGTGTCGAATGCCAGGCGGTTGAATCCGGTGGATGGCGAAATCACTGCCGCTCCCAGCTCACGCCAGAATCCGGGCTTGCCGCTCGCGCTGCTCTCGAGCAGCAGGCTGGCCATGCGGAACAGCGGCTCTCCAAGCAGAGCGCCGCCTATCCCGCTCGCCACCTGATCGTTGATGGAGGGCGTGGTGGTCTCGCCCGCTTCCTCCCACAGCAAGCTGCCGGCCATCGTGTAGCCAGTGGATTCCCAGAAGCCGAGACCCGCCGAACGCGCGAATCCCTGGTACATCGCACCCTGATAGGGATGCAGAAACTGGTTGGTGGCGAACTTGTCCGTATCGACGACCCAACTCTTGTCGATGTTCTCCTGAAAATTGGAGATGGGGGAGGCGTAAACCTGGTCATCGATGGCGTAGTGGTTGAACCGATTCAGCAGAAATTCGAAGCCCACGATCTCGAGGGCCGGCGCCAGATAGCTCTTGCCATCCCCGGCCCCCCAGTGCAGCACCGTCTCAGGCTCCTTGCCGGCAAATGCCGTGGGCGCTTCCTTCTGCGCCTCGGTATCGAGCTTGGGTGCTTCCTGCGTGACGCCCGTCCGTGTGACAAACAGGCCAAGGATCAAGACGCCCAGCAGCAACGCTGATTGCCCTGCAGTCGTGCGATGTTCCGACGTCGCACCTCCCTGGAAACTCACTGCCATCGTGGGACCTGCCGTATGCGGTTGACGCCTTGCCGTTTGCCGACGCCTTCGGTTGCAACACGATATGCGGCCGCCGCGTCCGTCTCTGTCCGCCACCGCACACACTGGTGTTACCAACGTTCGGTCGCGAAGCGGTATCGTCGTGGGGGTTATCGCGTGTTGATCGATACGGCAGAGCACCGGGCACCCGACAAGTCGCCTCCGTATCAGGGGATCCCGCCATGCGCTGAGCAGTTTGATGGAGGTATCGTCTGGCGATGGCAAAACCACTCGTGTTCCTGGTTCCGGGATTCTTGGGTTTCACCACTGTCGGTTCGGTCAGCTATTTCGAGGACGTGGAGCAGGCGTTAGGGCGCGCGCTGCGGCGGCGCGGCGTCGAGGCCCGCATCGTGCAGTGCATGACACAGCCGACGGCGTCGATCCCGCGGCGCGTCGACGCGCTGCGCCGCCACGTGATCGACACTGGCGGCCTGAGAGCCGGGGAGCTGCACTTCGTCGGCCACTCGACGGGCGGCCTGGACATTCGCATGCTGCTGACCCCGGGGCTGAGGATTGCAATCGCGGGCTCGGCGGAGCGCATTGCGCTCATGACGCGGACAGCCACGTCCATCAGTACGCCTCACCACGGCACGCCGCTCGCCAATCACTTCGTCTCCGTTCAGGGCCAGACACTGCTGCTGGTGTTGAGTGAACTGGCGACGTCGGGGCAGGGACGCCGCGCGATCCTCGCCGCGGCGAAGGCAGTCGCGCTGGTCACTCGGCTGGACGAGGGACTCGGACGCAAGGAAGGGGCGCTTGACCGTATTGCCGAGGGCGTGCTGCGGAGAATGCGGTACGACCGCCGCGACCCGACCTGGAAATACCTCCGCGCAATCAGGCAAGATCAGGGCGCAGTGCTGCAGCTGACTCCTGAGGGCATTGAGATGTTTGACGCAGCCGTCGCTGATCGCGCCGGCATCCACTACGGCTGTGTCGTCGCGGGCGTGCCCGAGCCGCACGAGGAGTGCGGCATGAAGGAGCTGCAGGACCCCGAATACATGCTACTGCGAGCTTTGTTCAGGCTGTTGTATGCCCTCACGTCGCAGCAGCACCCGCACTATCCGTACCCCAAACCGACCAAGATGTTGCAGCGACGGCTCAACCGGGGCCTCGGCTTCAAGGCAACCTCGGCGGCCAGCGACGGCTTCGTACCGACGTTGAGTCAGCTGCACGGCCGAGTGCTGCACGTTGCACGCGCGGATCACCTCGACGTGGTCGGGCATTACTCCCTGGCGGAAGCGAGTACGGGGGACTGGCTGCCGTCGGGCGCGGGTTTCACGCGTGCCGCGTTCGATGCCGTGTGGGAGGCAGTTGCGAGGGCGATCGCGAGAGGCCGCCAGAGCCGCTGATGACCGTGGAGATCATTCCCGCGGCGTCGTGGGCGAGTATTCCGCTGGCCGGGTCAGCCGTTGAAAGGGGAGGCCGATCGATCCACCCATGGTCGAATCCACGAAAGCCATTTTCCTGAGCCATGCCCCGCAGGACGCGGAGGCCGCGCGGCGCGTTTGCGAAGCGCTGCCTGCCCGTTGACAGCACGCCACCCCGATTTGTGGCACTGTGTCTTCCCGGGTGCGGTGACTGGGAGCGGGTCATGCGGGCAGTCGCGCTGTTACTGGTTTGCTGGTCGTCGCTGGTGATCGCGCAGCCGGTTGCGCCGGTGCTGGTGCTGACCCAGGACGGCGTGATCGGGCCCGCCAATGCCGACTACCTGCAGCGCGGCCTCGATAAAGCGGTCGAGCTCAACGCGCAGCTCGTCGTGCTCAGGATCGACACGCCCGGCGGGCTTGATCTCTCGATGCGCGCGATCATCAAGCACATACTTGCTTCGCCGATACCGGTCGTGACCTTCGTCGCGCCGAACGGTGCGCGTGCGGCGAGTGCGGGCACTTACATCCTGTATGCGAGCCACATCGCCGCGATGGCGCCAGCCACCAACCTCGGTGCCGCCACGCCGGTGTCGATCGGCGGCCAGCCCGAGCCCGCAACGCCCGCAGGCCAGGCGCCGAAGGGCGATGCCGCTGGCAAGGATGCCCAGCCGCAGTCGATCACGACGACGATGATGCGCAAGCAGACCAACGATGCCGCCGCCTACATTCGCGGGCTCGCACAACTGCGCGGCCGCAATGCCGCATGGGCTGAGCAGGCGGTGCGCGAGGCGGTCAGCCTCTCCGCACAGGAGGCGCTCAGATTGAAAGTGATCGAGGTGATCGCCGCGGACGTGCCGCAGCTCTTGCAGCAGCTCGACGGCCGCAAGCTCTCGGTGCTGGGCGTGGAACGGCGGCTAGCCACCGGTGCTGCGGAAGTCATCGAGTATCAACCCGACTGGCGCACCCGGATCCTGGTTGTCATCACCGATCCGAGCATCGCCTATGTGTTGCTCATGATCGGTTTTTACGGCCTGCTGTTCGAGTTCTACAATCCAGGGCTCGTCGCGCCCGGCGTCATCGGCGGCATCTGCCTGCTGGTCGCGCTATTGGCGTTGCAGCTGCTGCCGGTCAGCTATACCGGCCTCGCGTTGATCGCGCTCGGCGTGGGCTTGATGGCGGCGGAGCATTTCGCGCCAGGCTTCGGCGTCCTGGGACTGGGCGGCATCACGGCCTTCGCGATCGGCTCGATCATGCTGATCGACACCGACACACCCGGCTACCGCATCCCGTGGCAATTGGTCGCTGGCGTGACCGCAGCGAGCGCCGGGTTCCTGTTGGTCGTGCTGCGCTTCGCGGTGCGTGCGCGCCGGCGGCCGGTGGTGAGTGGTCGCGAGGAGATGCTCGGCGCGACCGGCGAGGTGATGGACGACACCGGGGACGGCGTGTTCGCACGTGTCCACGGCGAAATGTGGAAGGTACGCGCGGATGTCCCGCTCAGGCGCGGGCAAAGGGTGCGCGTTGTCAGCATGGATGGCCTGGTGCTCGCGGTCGAGCCGGCCGAACAAGGAGACAAGAAATGACGGGTCTTGATTTCAGCTGGATGGGCAGCGGCTTTGTTCTGGTTGTGCTGGCGATGGCGTTCCTGGTCAAGGCCATCCGCATCTTTCGCGAGTACGAGCGCGGCGTGGTGTTCACGCTTGGGCGCTTCTGGCAGGTTAAGGGGCCGGGGCTCGTCATCATCATCCCGGTCATCCAGCAGGCGGTACGTGTGGACCTGCGCACCGTGGTGCTCGAGGTGCCGACCCAGTACGTGATCTCGCGCGACAACGTGTCTGTGAAAGTCAGCGCGGTGGTCTACCTGCGCGTCATCGATCCGCAAAAGGCGATCATCCAGGTCGTCGATTATCTGAACGCCACCAGTCAACTGGCGCAGACCATGCTGCGCTCCGTGCTGGGCAAGCACCAGCTGGACGATATGCTCGCCGAGCGCGAAAAGCTGAACGCGGACATCCAGCAGGCGCTCGATGCGCAGACCGACTCGTGGGGGATCAAGGTCGCCAACGTCGAGATCAAGCAGGTCGACCTGACCGAATCGATGATCCGTGCGATCGCGCGCCAGGCCGAGGCGGAACGCGAGCGCCGCGCCAAGGTGATCCATGCCGAGGGCGAACTGCAGGCCGCCGAAAAGCTGTTCCAGGCGGCGAGAATCCTCGCGCAGGAACCGCAGGCCATCCAGTTGCGTTACCTTGAAACGCTGACGGTCATCGGTGCCGACAAGAATACGACCGTCATCTTCCCGCTGCCCATGGACCTGCTGACGCCGTTTCTCCAGAGTCAGAAGCCGGGTGGGGGCGGTGGAGCGGCGACGTAAGCGCGCAGGAACCGCGCAAACTCGGCAAGGCTGTCGACCCGCTGGCGTCGATCAAGTTCGACGTGACGGTCCCGCAGTGGCGGTGTGTTGCTCAGCCGAACTGCTGCCGCCACTGCTCGACCTTCACCCGATTGTCGTGATCCCAGGGATGGAACGCCGGGCGATACCAGTCGCGATAGCGGGACCCAAGCTTGCGGAAAATGCCCGGCTCGCCGAACAGGAACCGCGCCACCTGCCAGCGCGCGCGCCAACGGCCTGTGCCGTCCGCCTCGAGCAGCGCCGCGGCGAAGCGGATGACATCAAGCGTGAAGTGCACGCTGGTGAGCGCCATGATGTGCACGCGGAACAGGTAGCGCCGCAGCCCCGTCCAGTTCTTCGATACTTCCTGGAACACGTCGAAGGCGACCGCCTTGTGCTCGGTCTCCTCCATCGCGTGCCAGCGCCACAGTCGGAGAATCTCCTCTGGCGTTCCAGCCCAGAGCTGCGGATCGGAATCGAACAGGTCAGCGAGCATGGCCGTGAAATGCTCGAGCGCAATGGTCACGCCCAGCATCCGCAACGGCCCGAGCCGGCGCAGGAATGCCAAGCGGCGACGCACCGAGCGCTCGATCCGCTCGACCGGGTAGTGGCTGCGGTCGAGATGCGCGTTCAGGCTCGCGTGCTCGCGCGAGTGAATCGCTTCCTGCGCGATGAACGCCCGCACGTCGTCCGCGAGCTTGCCCTGCGTCCGACTGCGAAACGCGCGCACCGAGTCGATGAACAGCCGCTCGCCGTCGGGAAAGGTGAGTGACAGCGCGTTGAACACCGCCGTCGCCACCGGATCACCGCCCAGCCACGCGGCCCCGCGCGCGGACTCGGTGCGGAAGTGGAGGTCGCGCGGAATGATCGCGATGTCGGACGGTGTCTGCATGCTGTAGTCCGGTCTCGCCTTTATACAGGGCCGTGCGCAGCGACGCGCGGCGGCGATCCTGTCTACGCCGGCAGGATCAAAACCCGACGACGGCTACGTGTCTTCTTGGTAGTTCCTGTGACCGACCGCACGATTCATCGCACCGCTGTTGCACTGCAACATTCCGGTCTCATACTCTGCGCACGCCAACCAGGCGCTAACGGAAGATCGTCATGGACATGGTTGCTATCGTGATGCTGGGCTCGACCGTGCTCTACCTGCTGCAACAGGTCGAAGACCTCACGTCCTGACCGTACCAACCGGTACTGACAAGTCGACTATTCCCGCTCTGAAGAGCGGGTATTCGGTGCTACGGGCAACCGAACAATGACTTCGATGCCTCGAAGTGCGTGTCCGCAATTTCGTCCAGGCCCGGGCGCGGTCGCAGGTAGCTGAAGTAAGCCACCCAACGCTCCTGCTCGCTGCCGTTGGCGAGGCCCCGGTGCAGGATCCGGTCGTCGAAGATCAGGCAATCTCCCGCCGCCATCGCCTGCACGGCGGGTTGTTCCATCGCGCCTCCGTCGTGCCCAGTCTGCCGCAGGATCGCTGGCGTGACCTCCGTCTCTGACTGATACAGCAGACTGTCGCGGTCCAGCCAAGGCCGCAGCAGATGATTCGTCAGGAGGTGCGTGCCGCGCGCCACTTCGGTCGGACCGGCCGCGAGCGGGATATCCGCCAGCGCCAGCAGCACATTCACCGCATGTGCGGGCCGGGCTTCCGCCGCCTCGTGCGGCGAGTCGATATGCCACTGCTGCGCGGGTGAGCCGGGACGCGAGAACACGACCCCGCAAAACGACGGCCTCGCATCGGCCCCCAGCACCGCGCGGACCAGTCCCAGCCACGGTACGTCGGGCGCAGTGGAGCCTTGCGCGCCCCAGATCGGCACCAGGTCCTGTTCACGCATGGGGACGTCGAACCTGCCGGGCGACCGCTGGACCAACTCGTGGTAACCGTTCCTGCTGCCGATACCGATAGGTCGAGAGTCGAGTGCTTCCATCACACGCGTTGCCCGGGCACGCATCACCGCGTTGATCGCGCCGAGCAGCGACGCAGGAACGAGTCCGCGCACCAGGGCGACACCTTCGGCGGCGAACTGCTCGGGGCACAGTGCCAGATTCATGCAGTTGCTCCTGCGAGCGGGCATTTCAAGGTCCGCATTGCCGCGCCGCTGCGCCGGCACTAGAGTCCGTCTGTTCTGTGCCGGAGTCAATGCCATGAATAGCGTCCCGCCAACCGAAGCCCAGGCCCGCACGGATCTCGCCGCGGCATTCCGCTGGGCGGCGCGACTGAACTGGCATGAGTCGATCGCCAACCATTTCAGTGTTGCCCTCTCGGAGGACCGCTGCCGTTTCCTGATGAATCCGAACGGGCGGCATTTCTCGCGCGTCCGCGCCAGCGAACTGCTGTTGCTGGACGCGCGCGACGAATCCTCGGTCGAAGGCCCTGGCGCTCCCGACCCCACCGCCTGGCATCTGCATGCGCAACTGCACTTACGCGTGCCGCAGGCGCGCTGCATCCTGCACACACATATGCCCCATGCGACGGCGCTCAGTTGCATCAAGGATTTCGAACTGCTGATGCTGGACCAGAACGCCTGCCGCTTTCATCGGCGCATCGCCTATGACCGTCACTACGACGGAATGGCGCTCAAGGCGTCGGAAGGCGCGCGCGTGGCCGGTCTGCTCGCCGCGGACAAGAGCGTGCTGATGATGGGCAATCATGGTGTGCTGGTGGTGGGCGCCTCGGTCGCCGAGGCGTTCGACGATCTGTACTACCTGGAGCGCGCCGCGAAGGTGCAGATTCTGGCGCTGTCCTCCGGGCTTGCACCGGCGTTGATACCGGAAATCGTCGCGGCCAGGACCTGCGCGCAATGGCACTCGTACCCCGGCGACTATTCCAGGCGGCACTTCGATGCGCTGAAGGAAATCCTTGACGAGGAAGAGTCGAGCTATCGGCAATGAGCGGGGAGTGAGCAATCGCTCAGGTGATTGGTCCGCGGCTGGACCAGCGGATGCATAATCGTGCTGTATCTTCATCCTTGATCAATCGGTTAACCGTCTTCCGAGATTGCCATGACTACACTTTCTCTCCGCACCATCTCGAGCCGGAGCCTGCAGATCCCCGGAGCGGATCCCTGGCATGCGGCTCCAAACGATCCAGCGCTCTCGGTAATGACCGACTTCCGGGAGCGGGCATCGGTGACGATCGCCGAGACCGCGACGATCGATGCGGCGCTGGAACACATGAAACACAATGGCGTGCGTTGCGCGTTTGCGATCGACGAGGCGCGTCGCGCCGTGGTCGGCCTCGTCACGGCCTACGACATCATGAGCGAGATGCCGATGCGGCACATGCAATCGATGACGAGCCCGCGTCGGGAAGTGCAGGTGCGGGACATCATGCAGGGCGTCAGCGACTGGCGGATCCTCGACATCAAGGACATCGAGCAGGCGACCGTTGCATCCGTATCGCGCCTGTTCGAAGCGACTGGTCTGACTCACGTCCCGGTGATGGAAACCAGCGAGGCCGGTGAGCAACGCCTGCGGGGATTGTTGTCCGGGGCGAAAGTGAGACGATTGCTCTCGACGTGAACGACGCCGCCATAGAGCGGACCTTCATCCAGCACTGGGCTCGCGCTAACCCACAGGCCTGCAGTCCTCGATTCTATTTCTTTCGATTCGAGGCGCCGGCACGGAAGCCTGGTTGACGCCGAATTGCGATCAGCCCGAGTAGAGCCACGGTGGCAATCACCGCGCCGCTGACGAAGGTGCCACGCGCGCCGATGGTGTCCCACAGGATGCCGGCGACCACGCTTGCAGCCAGGAGGGCGCCGCCGGTCAGCAGGTTGAACATGCCGAAGGCGGTGCCGCGGAGTTCCGGGGGCGAGGTGTCGGCCACCAGGGTCGCCAGCAGTCCCTGCGTGAATCCCATGTGCAGTCCCCACAGGACGACGCCAGCGCCGACGCCGGCGATGCCCGGCACGAACGCGAGCGTCAGGTCGGCCAGCACGAGAAATGCGATGCCCACGATCAGCACGCGGTAGCGACCGCCGTCATCAGCCAGCACGCCGGCGGGATAGGAGGCCAGCGAATAGACGATGTTCATGACGACCAGTACCGCCGGCACGAGCATTACCCGCAACCCGACCTGGTTGGCGCGCAGCAGCAGAAAGGCCTCGCTGAAACGCGCCAGCGTGAATACCGTGGCGACCGCGACCACTAGCCAGTAGCTGCGGCCGAGGCGTGCGAGTTCGTCGCGATGCAACGGAAACTTCACCTGGCGCAGCGTCGGCGCGCGCTCGGGCTCGTGCACGGCGAACACGATCAAGGCAAGCGACAGAAACGCCGGCACGACGGCGATCCAGAACACCGTCTTGAAGTGATTCGCCGTCAACCACATCAATGCGATCGCGAGCAGTGGTCCTATGAAAGCACCGACGGTATCCAGCGACTGGCGCAGGCCGAAGCTCGCGCCCCGCAGATGAGCCGGGGCAATGTCCGCCACGAGGGCATCGCGTGGCGCGCCGCGGATACCCTTGCCGATCCGGTCGACGAAGCGTGCCGTGAACAGCCAGCCGACTGTCGGCGCGAGCGGAAAGACGGGTTTGGTGATGGCCGCCAAGCCGTATCCCAGTACGGCGAGCAGCTTGCGCTTGCCGATCCAATCGGAGATTGCGCCGGAGAACACCTTGGTGACCGACGCGGTCGCCTCGGCGATTCCCTCGATGGCGCCGACCGTCGTCGCCGACGTACCGAGCACCGTCACCAGGTAGATCGGCAGGAGCGCGTGGATCATCTCGGAGGAGATGTCCATCAGCATGGAGACGAAGCCGAGTGCCCAGATTCCCGAGGGAATGGCGCGCAGCGTGGCGGAGTCGAGTCGAGGCGCGGCGGTGGATTTCATTTGCGCGCGAACGGCAAAGTCCGCTTGCCAATCGTATAGCCAGTCAGCTTGAGCATGCGGCCATGATTCGTCATCAGATACCTTGCGCTACGGCCCATTGTAGTCCGAACGTGGTTCGATGACAGCGGGTCGGGCGCGCGGTCCTCTCGATTAAGCCGTCGACGCCACGCAGCCGAAGGCTGGTGCAGCCGTCCAGAAGCCCAGCGCTTGACGGCAGAGGCTGCGACTGTTTGGTGCTTCGAACCTCTCGTTCATGCGAGAGTCATCGCTCATTCGACTTGCCGTGACTGTCACGGCGACGACGACCAAGCGAGACTTGATCCTTGAGTTGTTCGGCGCCCTTGACTTGTCAGTGCCCCGGGGAAGTTGGAAAGATTGTGCGCGCGAGGCTCGCGTGCGACGATTCCTCGAACACCAATACAAGAGCTGAGAGATGAACGGACGTGTCGCGCTGGTCACGGGCGGCGGCCGGGGGATCGGACGCGAGGTGTCGCTGCTGCTGTCGGCAGCGGGGGCGCGTGTGATGGTGGTATCGCGCAACGCGACGGAGCTGGCAGCCGTTGGCCTCGAATACGTTGTGGCCGACCTCGGCACCGCCGAGGGTTGCGCCCTGGCCGTTGCAGAGACCGAGCGACGATTGGGGCCGATCGATGTGCTGGTCGTGAACCACGGCATCGGCTCAGCCCACGAGCGGCTGGTTTGGGAGCAGGATCCCGAGGTCTGGCGCGAGACGATGCGCATCAATCTCGACGGTCCGTTCGAGCTCACGCGGCTGACGGTAGGCGGCATGTGCAGGCGCGGCTTCGGCCGGCTGGTATTCACCAGTTCGACCGCCGGCGAGAAGGCGGAACGCTCCGGCAGCGCGTACACCGCCTCCAAGCATGGAGTAATCGGGCTCGCACGTGCGGTCGCCCAGGACGCCGGGCCGTTCGGAGTCACGTCGAATGCAGTGCTGCCCGGCTGGGTGCGAACGGCTATGGCCGAGCGCTCGGCGCTGACGGAAGCGGAACGACGCGGCATCAGCGTCGAGCAGGTGTGGCGCGAGCGCGCCGCCATCTACCCGCAGAACCGTGTCCTGGAACCGCGCGAGGTCGCGCAGGTAATCGCGTTCCTGTGCAGCGACGCTGCCGGTGGCGTGAACGGCGAGGCAATCACCGTCGCTCTCGGCGGCATGTGGTAGGCGGTCGAAGCGACTTGGTGAGGGAACAGTTCGGAAGCGATGCAGTTGAGTCGTTGAGCGCGCTGCGGCAATGTGCGGGCGAGGGGCCCGCGCCAGCATAGAAGGTCACTGCAGCGGCACTGGGCCGCCGCGATCGAGGTAAATCATGCAGCAAGAATGCATTCGCCGCATCATGAGCGAGGCGGTACTTTCGATCAGTGTCCATGAGCCGGTGACGGAGGCGCTGCGCCTTTTCGCCGACTATCCGCTGCATCACCTGCCCGTAGTCGATGAATCGGGGCTCATCGGCATGTTGAGCTCGGCCGACATGCTCAAGCTTGAACATTTCATGCCCAAGTCTGGCTCACAGGCAGCCGCGGCACTGTTGAACGATCGATTCCGGATTGACACGATGATGCGCCGGCCCGTCATCTCGGCGAAACCGGACGACACCATTGCCGATGCTGCAGCCTCCATGGCAAGCAATGGCATCCATGCGTTGCCAGTAGTCAACGAGAACAATCATCTGGTCGGGATCGTCACGACCACCGACATCGTGGCAGCGCTTCTGCATGGCAGCAGGCTCAAGCCCGGGCTAGAGCAGCACGCGGCAAGCCGCCAACCGACCGAACTCGAGATGCGCCGCGCAATCGCAGCGGCCGAGTCCGCAACACTGAATGGGACCGACGCGGACGGGATCGCAGCCTTGCTGCTGTACCTGCACGAACGGAACGCGCTGCTGGAGGAGTTGCGCCAGGACGTGACTCGATATCTGCGCAGCGGGCAGGACGAGCAATTGCACACGCGTCTCCTGCAGGAGATTGACCGGCTGGACCGCCAGGCTGAACTCTCGACGCGACCGTGAATCACGCTGTGCGTCGTCAAACGAGCTTTGCGCACTCTGTCCGCGTATCGATGGCCCGGTTCCGTCCCTGGCCGCCAATTCCATCCCTATGAATTTCATGCGGTTTCCAGCAGCCCCGCGAACTGATCCCACGCGACGTATTGAGACCGGCTAAAATTATCGCCGTCGAGGAAATTCCACAGTCGAGCGCATCTCGGTGCAGCGGGAATCCCAGGGGTGGGGTCCAGGTGTTGGATGGACAGACCGTGACGCGCCGCGCCGCCACCTGACAGCACAAGCGACAAGGAGATCACGATGCAAGAAAAGACCCCTCCTGCCTGGAAGAAACCCCCTGCAGCGCCGAAACAGCCGGAGGCAGCGCCTGCCGGCGGCGCATATACGCAGTTGTACGAGGTGAAGAAGGGCGACACGCTCTGGAAGATCGCCAAGGAAGTGTATGGCGACGGCAGCCTGTACCCCGAGATTTTCAAGGCCAACCAGGACACTCTCAGCGACCCCGACAAGATCCAGGTCGGCCAGAAGCTGCGCATTCCTTGATCGCGCGTGACACCACTGAATACGCCAGGAGTTACCGATGAAGCTCAAGTCCGTTTTTGCAGGATTTCTCTCGCTCGTCATGGCCGCCTCGTTGCTCGCCGGCTGCGCCAACCAGATGGAGCCGGCCAAGAAGGCCATCGCCGACATCGAAGCGGCAGTCGCCGCCGCCGGCCCGGATGCCACGCAGTACATCCC
>JBAVIQ010000487.1:0-3804 GCA_049687035.1 Steroidobacteraceae bacterium | reverse complement strand
CCCGGGCACGTCCGTGACACGCTTGGTGAAGCAGTTGCGGCCACGGCATTGCTCGCGTCGACGCTCAAGTTCCGCGGCTTGCTCACGCTGCAGCTGCGCGGGGCAGGTCCCATGCACCTCATGGTCGTCGAATGCACGGATGGGCTCGCCCTGCGTGCCGTCGCCCGGTTCCGAGAGCCGCCCGTCACCGAGGACCTGCGCGAACTGTCGGGTGACGGCACGCTCACGGTGACGGTCGAGAACGAAGGCGCTGCGAATCGCTACCAGGGTGTCGTGCCGCTCGCCGGCGCGTCGATGAGCGAATGCCTGCGCGAATACTTCGAAAGCTCCGAGCAGTTGCCCACGCGGCTCTGGCTGCATGCGGACGGCGAGAACCTCAGCGGGCTGTTGCTGCAACGTCTGCCCGTGACGTCGAAGTCACCCGGGGTGACCGAGTCGGGCGCACAGGCCGTGCCGGAAGACGAACTCGAAGACGCGTGGCGTCGCGTGCAACTGGTGGCGGACACGGTCACGGGCGCTGAGCTGGCCGAGCTCGATGACCAGAAGCTGCTGCGCCGCCTGTTCAGCGAAGACGACGTGCGGATGTTCGAGTCGACTCCGGTGTTCTTCCGCTGCCGCTGCTCGCGCGAGCGCGTCGAGAACATGTTGCGGGCGCTGGGCCGCGACGAGGTCGACTCGATGGTCGAGGAATTCGGCCAGGTCGAGGTGCGTTGCGAATTCTGCAGCCGCGCGTACCGTCTGGATGCGGTCGACTGCGTTGCGCTATTCGCCGGGCCGGGTCCTGCGGCGACCGGCGTGCATTGACTCGCCTGGCCCCTGCCACGGCAGCGGGGAGGGGACTTTGCGGTGCAAAACTGGGAAAATGGCGGTAATGACCACAGGGACAGATACCGCCATGATGGCCGCGACCGTGGATAAAGCCGCCCCCCGAGGCGTGCCTGCCGTTTCGTTCGAGTTCTTCCCGCCCGGCGACGAGGGCATGGAGCAGTTGCTCTGGGAGTCGATCCAGCGGCTTGCGCCGCTGCGGCCGCGGTTCGTTTCGGTGACATACGGCGCCGACGGGTCCACGCGCGAACGCACCCACAACGTCGTTGCACGCATCCTTCGCGAGACCGCGTTGACTCCTGCGCCACATCTCACCTGTGTCGGCGCTCCCGCTGGCGAGATCCTCGACATTGCACGCGGCTACTGGGACACGGGGGTGCGCCACATAGTGGCGCTGCGTGGCGACATGCCGACCGGCCAGACGACGTACCGCCCACATCCGGATGGTTTCGCGTACGCTGTCGATCTGGTGCATGGGTTGCGCAGCATCGGCGATTTCGACATTTCGGTCGCGGCGTACCCGGAGGTTCACCCGGAAGCGCCGAGCGCGAAATTCGACCTTGACAATCTGCGCGCCAAGGTCGACGCAGGCGCCAATCGCGCGATCACGCAATTCTTCTTCGACACCGACATCTTCCTGCGCTTCCGCGACCAGTGCGCGGCGGCTGGCATCAATGCCGAGATCGTGCCGGGCATCCTGCCGATCACGCGATTCCCGCACATGCTGAAGTTTGCCAAACGCTGCGGTACCAGCGTGCCGGACTGGCTCGTGCATCGCTTCGACGGGCTCGAAGACGACCCGGAAACGCGTCGCCTGATTGCGGCCAGCTTCGCGATCGAGCAGGTCAAGCGCCTGCAGCAGAACGAAGTGACGGAATTCCACTTCTATACGTTGAACCGCGCCGAACTGACCGTAGCCATCTGCCACGCGCTCGGTGTTCGTGTGCCGGCTGGCCGCGCCGCCGCCATTGGAGTCTGAGTTCACGTTGCGGCCCGCCCGCAACTGCAATTGTCCGTTGCTGCCGTCTGTTTCCGGGGAACACCAGTGAACACCTTGCGTCGCTTTTCGGTCGCGTCCGTCATCATCTGTTCGGCGGTACTGGCAGGTTGCGCAGGCTCACCTCGACCCACCCCGGCGGCAGCGACGGCAATCCAGGCTGCGGACACCTACGACCTCATCGTCCGCAACGGCACGCTCTACGACGGCTCCGGCACGCCGGGTCGGCGTGCGGACGTCGGTATTCGAGGCGACCGCGTTGCGTCGGTTGGCGATCTCTCCGGTGCCAGGGCGAAGACCGAGATCGACGCGACCGGCAAGGCCGTCGCGCCCGGCTTCATCAACGCGCTGTCGTGGGCCAACCTGTCGCTGATCGCCGACGGCCGCGGCATGAGCGACCTCAAGCAAGGGGTCACGCTCGAAATCATGGGCGAGGGCGAGTCCGGCGGCCCGCTCAATGACGCGATGAAGGCCGACATCCTTCAGCACCAGGGCGACATCAAGTACCCGATCGACTGGACGACGCTCGGCGAGTTTCTCGATTCGCTCGTGCGTCGCGGCATCTCGCCGAACGTGGCGTCCTTCGTCGGCGCGACGAGCGTGCGCGTGTACGTCCTCGGTGAAGACGACCGGGATCCCACACCCGCCGAACTGGCCCGCATGCAGGACCTCGTGCGGCAGGCCATGCGCGAAGGCGCGCTTGGCGTCGGCAGTTCGCTGATCTATGCGCCGGCATTCTTTGCCGAGACGCCCGAACTGATCGCGCTCGCCAAAGCTGCTGCAGAGTCGGGCGGCGGGTACATCTCCCACGTGCGCAACGAAAGCTACCGGCTCGAGGCGGCGATCGGCGAACTGATCGAGATCACCCGCGCCGCTGGCGGCCAAGGCGAGGCCTATCACCTGAAGGCGGCGGGCGAGGCCAACTGGGGCAACATGGGGCGCGCGATCGCAAAGATCGAGGAGGCTCGCCGGCAGGGCGTGGCGGTGAGCGCGAATATGTACACCTACACCGCCGGATCGACCGGCCTCGATGCCGCGATGCCGTTGTGGGTGCAGGCAGGTGGACTCGACGCGTGGGTCTCGCGGTTGAAGGATCCGCAGCAGCGTGCACGCGTGATCGAGGAAATCCGCAATCCGCCCGCCGGGGAGGAGAACCTCTTCCGCACGGCGGGTTCGCCCGACCGCGTGCTGTTCGTCGGCTTCAAGAACCCCGCACTGAAGCCGCTCACCGGCAAGACACTCGCGGACGTGATGAAGATGCGCGGCACGAGCGCCGAAGACACGATCATCGACCTCGTGATCGAGGACAACTCACGCGTGCAGACGGTCTATTTCCTGATGAGCGAGGACAACGTGAAGCTCGGGTTGTCGCAGCCGTGGGTCAGCCTCGGTTCCGACGCCGAAGCGCTGGCGCCGGAAGGCGTGTTCATGAAGTCGAGCACGCACCCGCGCGCCTATGGCAATTTTGCGCGCCTGCTTGGCAAGTATTCGCGCGACGAGAAGCTGATGCCGCTCGAGGAGGCGGTCCGTCGCATCACGCGCCTGCCGGCCACGAACTGGAAGCTGCGGGATCGCGGATGCCTCGACGCGAATTGCTACGCGGACGTCGTCGTCTTCGACCCGGCGACCATCGCGGACAAGGCGACTTTCGACTCGCCGAAGCAGTATGCCGTCGGTGTGGAGCATGTCGTCGTCAATGGCGTGCCCGTGATTCGGAACGGCGAGCACACCGGCGCCAAGCCGGGCCGCGTCGTGCTCGGGCCGGGGTATCGGCCGAAAGGCCTGAATGGAGTTGGCCAGCGGGTCTTGAACTGATCACCGTAGATTGACGTTTCAGCCGAAACGTCAGGTTGATCTAAGCAATGCCTTCATTGACCAATGTCTGCTCGCGGCCAGTTCCAGTTGCTGGCCACAAGCGGCTTCCTGGCATCTCACTGGGCCACAGTTGCCGCGATGAAGCGCGTATCGCAAGTATCGGTTGG
>JBAVIQ010000486.1:0-3200 GCA_049687035.1 Steroidobacteraceae bacterium | reverse complement strand
GGCTTCGAGTTCGGACCGGTCGGTCCGCGCGACCATCAGCAGATCGCACGCACCATCTCTGCGCTCGAGCGTGGCGAGGCCGATGCCCCGTTCAGTGAAACCTTGCGCCGGGCCGTGTCGCGCAGTGTGAAGCGGACGCCGGTTGTCGGCATCACCGGCACTGGCGGCGCGGGCAAGTCGTCGCTGACCGACGAACTGCTGATGCGTTTCGTGCGGCAGTTCCCCGATCGCAACATCGCCGTCGTCGCCATGGACCCGACGCGCCGCCGCAGCGGTGGCGCGCTGCTCGGTGACCGCATCCGCATGAACTCACTTGCGGCCGAGCAGGTGTTCATGCGCTCGCTCGCGACGCGTCGTCAGAACCTCGCGACCAGCGCGGTACTGGCCGATGTCCTGAACCTCTTGCGATACGCGAGCTTCGATCTCGTCGTCGTCGAGACGGCCGGCATCGGCCAGAGCGACTCCGAGATTGTCGACCTCGTCGACGTGCCGATGTACGTGATGACGAGCGAATACGGTGCTGCGAGCCAGCTCGAGAAGATCGACATGCTCGATTTCGCCGACCTGGTCGCGCTCAACAAGTTCGAGAAGCGTGGCGCCGAAGATGCCCTGCGTGACGTGCGCAAGCAGTGGCGCCGCAACCGGGTCGAGTTCAAGCGGCCCGACGACCAGGTGCCGGTGTTCCCGACCATCGCGAGTCGCTTCAACGATCCGGGCGTCAATCGCCTCTTTGCCGCGCTCTGCGCTCGGCTCGACGAGAAGGCCGGCGGTGACAGGCGCTGGGCCGTCACGGACCCGGGCCCGACCGAACTGGTCGAGCGCCATGCGCTGGTGCCGGCGACACGATCGCGTTACCTGGCCGAGATCGCGACGAACGCCCGGCGCGCGCACGAAGCGGTCGAGTATCGCTCGCAGGCAGCGAGCCGCGCCCAGAGCCTGTTTGAGGCGCTGCGCACTCTGGGCGACACGTCGTTGCCGGAACCGCTGGAGCGTTGCGGTGCGGCCGCGCTGGCGGAGGCCCAAGCCGATTCCGCGCTGCTGCGGTTGCGGGCGGCCTACAACGATGCGCTCGAGGCTGTCGGTACCGATGGCCTCGCATTGCTGCGGCAGTGGCCGGCGATGGCAAAGTCGGCCACCGATGACCAGTTCACGTACACGGTCCGCGGCAAGGAAATCCGCGGCGACAACTATGTGCCGACGCTGAGCCACAACCGCGTGCCCAAGCTCGCGGTGCCCCGTTTCCGTGACTGGGGCGAACAGCTGACGTTCCTGCTGAAGGAGAACCTGCCGGGCCAGTATCCGTACACGGCAGGCGTCTATCCGTATCGTCGCGAAGAGGAGGACCCGACCCGCATGTTCGCGGGCGAGGGCGGGCCCGAGCGAACCAATCGCCGCTTCCACTACGTGGCAGGCGGCCATGGCGCCGCACGCCTCTCGACGGCGTTCGATTCGACGACGCTGTACGGCGAGGATCCCGACGAACGTCCGGA
This sequence comes from Steroidobacteraceae bacterium, assembly GCA_049687035.1. Taxonomy (GTDB): domain Bacteria; phylum Pseudomonadota; class Gammaproteobacteria; order Steroidobacterales; family Steroidobacteraceae; genus RPQJ01. Next base: position 1,710 of record JBAVIQ010000486.1, on the reverse strand, counting down.
CATCTATGGCCGCATCGGCAATTCCGGCGTGTCGATCGCGACGCTCGACGACATGAAGAAGCTCTACTCGGGCTTCGATCTCTGCGCACCGACGACGTCGGTCTCGATGACGATCAATGGCCCGGCGCCCATGATCCTCGCTATGTTCATGAACACCGCGGTCGACCAGCGTGTTGAGAAGCACCTGCGCACCACGGGCCAGTGGGAGGCGACGGAGAAGAAGATCGCCGCGCTGCACAAGGGCCGTCCGCGGCCGGAGTACAAAGGCGAGCTGCCGCCGAACCATGACGGGTCGGGCCTGGGCCTGCTCGGGGTGACGGGCGACCAGCTGCTCGATGCCGGAACGTACGAGAAGATCCGCAAGGAGACGCTGTCGCTCGTGCGCGGCACGGTGCAGGCCGACATCCTCAAGGAAGACCAGGCGCAGAACACCTGCATCTTCTCGACGGAGTTCGCGCTGCGCATGATGGGCGACGTGCAGCAGTTCTTCATCGACAACGACGTCCGCAATTTCTATTCGGTGTCGATTTCCGGCTACCACATTGCGGAAGCAGGCGCGAACCCGGTGTCGCAGCTCGCGTTCACGCTCGCCAATGGCTTCACGATCGCCGAGTATTACCTTGCGCGCGGCATGAAGATCGACGATTTCGCGCCGAACCTCTCGTTCTTCTTCTCGAACGGCATGGATCCGGAGTACGCGGTGATCGGCCGCGTGGCGCGTCGCATCTGGGCGCGCGCGATGCGCGACCTTTATCGCGCGGGCCCGCGCTCGCAGATGCTGAAGTACCACATCCAGACCTCGGGCCGCAGCCTGCACGCGCAGGAGATCCAGTTCAACGACGTGCGTACGACGCTGCAGGCGCTCTATGCGCTGTTCGACAACTGCAACAGCCTGCACACCAACGCGTACGACGAAGCGATCACGACGCCGACGGAAGAGTCGGTGCGCCGTGCGGTGGCGATCCAGTTGATCATCGGCAAGGAACTCGGCCTCAACAAGACGCAGAACCCGTGGCAGGGCTCGTTCGCGATCGAACAGCTGACGGACCTGGTCGAAGAAGCCGTGTATCGCGAGTTCGACCGGATCTCGGAGCGCGGCGGCGTGCTCGGCGCGATGGAAACGATGTACCAGCGCGGCAAGATCCAGGAAGAGTCGCTGTATTACGAAACGCTGAAGCATGACGGCACGCTGCCGATCATCGGCGTCAACACGTACCTCGCGAAGGAAGGGCCGAACGACGAAATCCGCAATGCCGAGTTGATCCGCTCGACTGAAGAAGAAAAGCGAGACCAGGTTGCGGTGGTGCGTGCTTTCCTTGCTCGCAACGCGGAGCAGCGTCCGGCCGCGCTCGCTCGTCTGCAGCGACAAGCCGCGACGGGTGGCAACGTGTTCGCCGAGTTGATGGAGGCCGTGAAGGTCGCGTCGCTTGGGTCGATCTCCAACGCGCTGTACCAGGTTGGCGGGCAGTACCGGCGCAGCATGTAGGCGCCGGGTCGTCGCTTGGCGGCGCAGCGTCTCCTCCCTCCGGGTTCCGGGCCGGGACGTGTAAACCCATCCATGGGGCTCCGCCGCGACGTCCATGTCGCGGACGGCCCGGCCCCGGAACCCGGAGGGAGAAGGCGCTAGCGCCGCAGATGTCGCGCGCACAGCGCGCGATGTCGGGCCGCTTGGGTCCGCGTGGTTCGTTGCGCGGGCCGTGGGCCGCCGGG
>JBAVIQ010000485.1:0-3477 GCA_049687035.1 Steroidobacteraceae bacterium | reverse complement strand
CCCCGAGCTTGGAAAGGCAGACACGCGCTCGGGGGAAGGTCCCGGATCAACCGCCCTTTGGCAGCGCCTCGGTGTTTCGTGCATTCGGAATGGATACGGAAGACGGTGATGGCAGGCGCTCGACCCGGCATTGTCCTGACGCGCGCGTGTCTGCCTTTCCAAGCTCGGGGGAAGGTCCCGGATCGCCCGCCTGTAGCGAGCTCGTATCTGCCTTTCCAAATTGCGAAAGGGCAGCTTCAGACGTGCGTTGGTTCGGATTCGTCGACCAGCACGGTGACGGCAACATCGGCCGTAACGTTGCCGATGGTGCGGAAGATGTCCGGCAGGATCTCCACCGCGACGAGGATGCCCAGCACGTCGACGGGCAGGCCCAGCGCCGCACAGATCGGCGCAACGCTCGCGATGAAGGACACCTGGCCGGGCAGGCCCACGGAGCCGACGCTGACGGCGAAAGCGACGAAGATAGCGCCGATCATCTGCAGCACGTGCGGCTCGATGCCATACATCGCCGCGATGAAGAAGCAGACGGCGAGGTTGCCGAGCGGACTCGTGTAGCGGAAGACCGCGACGGCCAGTGGCAGCACAAGGCTTGCGATTCGCGGCGATACGCCCAGTCTTTCCCGCGCGCACTCGATCATCACCGGCAGTGTCGCCAGCGAACTCTGCGTGCTGGCCGCGACCACCTGCACGGGCGCCACTTCCCTGGCGAATACGCCGACACGCACGCGTCCGCGCAGCGCAACGACGATGTAAATGAACAGCGTGGCGATCGCGATCACGGCGGCGACCGTCGTCGCGTACTGCACCAGCAGGCCCGCAGCGCCGAATCCTGCCTGGCGGCCCACGCCGAGTGCCAGCGCGAAGACGCCGACGGGCGCCACCAGCAGCACCCAGTGCACCATCACGACCATCGCTTCCGCCATGGCCCCGAAGAAGCCTGTCAGGGCATTGCGCTGCGGCGCGGGCAATTTCGTCGCGGCGAAGCCGAACAGGATCGCGAACACCACCAGCGCCAGGATGGCGTTGTCCGCCGCTGCCGCAATGATGTTCGGCGGCAGCAGTTGCTGCAGCCAGTCCGTCCAGCGGAGGCTGGTGACCACTCCCGCGCTGCCCTGGCTCGCGCCAGCGATGAAGGCGTCGGCTGTCGTGCGGTCGACCGGCCACAATGCGAGCAGGCCTTGCGTCAGCAGGACTGCCAGCGTGCCGGCGACGAACAGCAGGAACGTGAACCAGCCGATGGCCCGCGAGGCCAGCCGTCCGGTCGCCATCGCATCCGAGACGCTCGCAACGGCCGCAACCAGCATCGAGAACACGAGCGGCCCGACCGTCATGCGCAGTGCGTTGAGCCAGAGCGTGCCGATCGCTTCGATGCCGCTCGCGATCGAATGCGCGAGGTCACCGCCGGAGTGATCGATCCAGGCGCCGAGGCTGATGCCAAGTGCCAGCGCGCCCAGGACGATCCAGTGCCGCAGTTGATTCACTGGCGCGTCAGTTGGCCGCGAGCCAGTCGAACAGGGTCTGGGCGAAACGCACCTTCTGCTCCTTGCCGGCGACGACGTGCGCCACATCGTCCCACAGGATGCCCCTGGCGCCGCGAATTCCCTGTTCGAGCGGCCGCGTGTTGCGCGGTGACGTCACGACGTCCTTGCCGGCATGGATGATCAGCGAGGGGCACCCGATCCTGTGCAGCCGGTCTTTCGAGTCGAAGGCGACGCACGCGTCGATCAGCCGCGAATGCGCTGCGTAACGGCCGTTGAGTTCCTTCCAGCCGCCGGACGGCCCGAGCAGGCGATCCTTGTGCGCGTTGTAGTACTCGGCGTCGAATGAGAGCAGGGTGACCGCCTGCTGGAACGGCAGGAACCCGAGGTCGCGATGGATCCAGCGGAACATCTCGAGCTGGTCGCGCAGGAAGTCGTCGACCTCGCACCAGGCGCCCATGTTGAGCATGCTGCGGGCGAGGTCGGGTCGGCGGATCGCGATTTCCTGGCAGACGCAGGCGCCCATGCCGACGAGGCCCATCAGGTGCACGTTGCTCAGGCCCAGGTGGTCGAGCAGGCCAATTGCGTCGTTGGCATGCAGTTCCATCGTGGAGGGCAGGCTGAGGTCGTCGCCCGATTCGCGGATGCCGCGGTAATCGAACAGGATCACCTGGTAGCGCTCGGTGAGCCCGCGCGCCAGGTGATGGTGGTTGTCGTGGCAGAAGGTGCCCCAGCCTCCCATGCACAGCACGGGGTCGCCTGCACCCAGCACTTCGTAATACATGTCGTGTCCGTTGATGCGGGCAGTGGGCATTCGCGTCACTCTAACGGAGGCGGCCCGGAATGGGGCTGCAGGGATCATTCCATAGCGCTCGCGGACTGGTAAAGTGGCGCACCACTTTCCGTACTAGCCCTGGGGGGACGTCGGTGACCTACGCTGCCATCACGGGCTGGGGCAAGTGCCTGCCGCCCAATGTCCTGACCAACGCCGATCTGGCGACCTTCCTCGACACCAACGACGAGTGGATCACGTCGCGCACGGGCATCAGCGAACGGCGCATCTCGCACGTGTCGCTCGAGGAGATGGCGTATGTCAGCTCCATGCGGGCACTGGCCGCGGCGGGCCTCGATCCGGCCGACGTTGAACTCATCGTCATCGGCACTTGCAGCTTCGACGACCAGGTTCCGAACCAGGCCTCCGGCCTGCAGGTGCGGCTCGGTGCGAAACGCGCCGCTTCGTACGACGTGAACACTGCGTGCACCAGTTTCCTGTATGCGCTCAGCACCGCCAATGCGTTGATCCGCACCGGCGTAGTAAAGAACGCGGTGGTGGTTGGCGGTGAACTGATCTCGGCTTTCATGGACTGGCACAACCGCGGTGTGTGCGTGCTGTTCGGTGACGGCTGCGCCGCTGTCGTGCTCCAGGCCACGGACAAGGTCGAAGGCCTGCTCGGCGAAAAACTTGGCTGCGACAGCGATGCGCGCGGTACGCTCGTCGTCGAGGGCATGGGCGGCCGCTACTGCAACAAGGGCCTGCCGTACGGCCAGACCTCGTGGACGTTCGAGGGCCCGGAAATCTTCAAGCGAGCGGTGCTCGGCATGTCCGGTGCCTGCGCGGACGTGCTCGCCGCCCAGGGTTACAAAGTCGACGACGTCGACGTCGTGATTCCGCACCAGGCCAACCTGCGCATCATGGATGCGGTCGCGAAGCGCGTGGGCGCGCCTGCGGACCGCATGTTCGTCAACGTGCAGAAGTACGGCAACATGTCCGCGGCGACCGTCGCGGTCGCGCTGGTCGAAGCCATCGAAGAAGGCCGCGTTAAACCCGGCAGCCTGTTGCTGCTGCCGGCTTTCGGTGCGGGCCTCACGTGGTGCGCGCATCTCGTGCGCTGGGGTGACCGCGTCACGCCCAGGGGCATCACGGATGTCGACCTGCCGCCGTGCGACCAGACCGCGGTCGAGTTGATCCGCGGCCACATGCGCGGCAAGGGCCTCGAAC
>JBAVIQ010000484.1:0-2749 GCA_049687035.1 Steroidobacteraceae bacterium | reverse complement strand
GTGCCTGGCTGCGCGCGATCTTGGCGATCATCTCTCGCAGCTGCTGCATTGGCCTGGACTGGCCAAGTAACCGCAAGCCGGACGGCGCCACGATGGGTTGCGTAACGTCGAACGCGGGATCGTCGCCTGAGCGAAGCTTCAACGTCGCCTTGATCAGCTTGCGCAGCGAGCCCAGGTCCAGCGGCTTCGAAATGAAATCGAAGGCGCCCAGCTTGAGTGCCCGCACGGCTGTGTCGACGTTGCCATGCGCGGTGATCACGGCCACCGGCACGCCGGGGCGGTGGTGCTGGATCCAGTCGACGATGTCGAGACCGTCCCCGTCGGGAAGCCGCATGTCCGTCAGCACGAGGTCGAATCGTTCCGGGCCGAGCGCCTTGATCGCGCTCGCGTAATCACCCGCCGTCACCACCTCGATCTGCATGCGACCGAGCGTGATGGAGAGCAACTCGCGGATGTCCGGCTCGTCGTCGATGACCAGTGCGCGGGGGTTCGACTTGCGTTCCAGCATCAATCTTTCCAGCGCCTCGGGTCGGCGAAAATGACGCGGAAAATGCTACCACCCCCGGGTCGCGGCTCGTACAGCAACAACGCGCCGTTTGTCTGGCAAAGCTCTCGCGAGATGAACAAGCCAAGGCCGGTGCCACCGGAGCCGGTCGTAAAAAACGGTTCGAAGATGCGTTCGGCCTGCGACGGATCGACGCCGCGGCCACGATCAGCCACTTCGACGAACGGTCGCCCGGTGGCTGCAATGCGGCCTGTCCGGATATCGACGCGGCCCGAGGCACCCGCGCTTGCACCGTGCCGAAACGCGTTGTCGCACAGATTCCAGAGCACCTGGCGCAGGTGCGAGGGGTCGAACTGCACGTCGATGCGACCGACGTTGCGATCCATGTCGATGCCGCAAGAGGTGAGATCGAGCTGCAAGGTCTGTTCGTACTCGGCGATGAACCCGGACAGCCATTCCATCACGTCCAGGCGTTCCTGCTTCGTCGTGTCGCGCCGTGACAGCTGCAGTACGTTCTCGATGATGTGGCTGACCCGAACGCCGTTCTTCTCGATGATGTCGGTGAGGCGACGGTCGTCATCGGTAAGATCGGGAGACTCACGCAGCAGCTGGCCCGCATGGCTCATCGCTCCGACCGGATTGCGGATCTCGTGCGCAATGCTGGCGCTCAGCCGGCCCAGCGCCGCCAGCTTTGACTGTTGCGCGCGATCGGCGATGACGCTGGTGTCTTCCAGGAAGATCAGCACGGGACCGGACCCGCTCTCGGCGAGTGCCACGAAGTGCGGACGGATCACGGTGCCGCCATCGGCACCCACGATTTCACCGACATTGTCGCGCCTGTCCGACGATTGCTTGCGCCACGCTTCCAGCACGTACGACAGGCGCGGCGACACTACCGCGAGTGACGTGCCGCTCGGCACCGCGCCGCCTTGCAGCAGCCGCGCGGCGGTTTCATTGATGAGTCGAACGTGGTCGCTCTCGTCGACGACGAGAATGCTCTCGCGCAAGTGCTGCACGATGAACTCGTTCAACTCGTTGAGGTTCGCGAGGTCGATCTCGCGCTGCTTCGCGAGCGCTTCGCTCTCACGCAGTCGCGCTGCGAACGGCACGGCGAGCAGGGTGATCGCGAACAGGCTGGCTCCCGTCAACCCGGTGATCAGGAAGTCCGACCGGAAGCTTTCTCCCTGCAGGAACGAGATCGTCGTCTCTGTCAGCAGCGACAACACGACGAACGATGTTCCGAGCAGCGCATAGCGGCGCTGCAGGATCGTGGCCGTCGCCCCCGTCGGCAGGACGAGCAGGGTGGCGAGGCCGCTGGAAACGCCGCCGCTCGCGTGCATGAGGACGCTCATCGCGATGGCGTCGACGAGCAGCATGATGATGGCCTGCCATTCGGCCGAGGGCATGCGGCTCTGGATGGTCTGGATGCAGACGAGCCCGAAGGCGAAGTACCCCACCGCGACGCTGATGAAGAGGCCGGGCTGGAGGCTGCCGACGCTGTTACTCGGGGCGTTGAAGAAGAAGACCAGCAACAGCAGCATCGGCAGGAGCAGGCGGAACACGTTCAACAGCGACAGCACCCGCCATGGCAGCTCGATGCCGGTGGTCCCCCGCCCGGATTCAGTCAGTTCGGCCTTCAGCGCTCGCGCCATGGCCCGGCACTCTAGCAGAGCTGTCTTGAGGTAGACTTCCGAGCTTCGTCCCACCCCGACCGAGCCCCATGAACCTCCACGAATACCAGTCTAAGCAGCTGTTCGCCCGCTACGGCATTCCCGTGCCGTCGGGCTTCGTCGCCGCCACGCCGGCCGCAGCCGTCGACGCCGCCAAGCGCCTCGGCGGCGGGGTCTGGGTCGTCAAGGCCCAGGTGCACGCGGGTGGTCGCGGCAAGGCCGGTGGCGTCAAGGTGGTCAAGTCGATGGACGACGTTGCGGCCGCTGCGGCCGGCATGCTCGGCCAGCGCCTGAAGACCAAGCAGACGTCGGCCGAGGGCCTGCCGATCAACCAGGTCTACGTCGAGACCGGCTCGAAGATCGACCGCGAGCTGTATCTCAGCCTGCTCCTCAATCGTGACACCGGTCGCGTGGCGTTCGTCGCCTCCGCTGCCGGCGGCATGGACATCGAGGAAGTCGCAGCCAAGACGCCGGAGAAGATCATCCGCGTCGAGATTCACCCGGCCACGGGTATCCAGGGTTCGCATTGCCGCACGCTGGCGTTCGGACTGGGCCTCGAGGGCAAGCAGATCGC
>JBAVIQ010000483.1:0-7821 GCA_049687035.1 Steroidobacteraceae bacterium | reverse complement strand
TACGAGACCGCGCTGAACCAGTCGAGGTTCGGGAACATCTTCTTGATGTCCCACATCACGGTTTCAAGACGCTCGGCGATGTGGAACATCTTGAGGTCGCCCGCCTCCCGCGACAGGTTGTGCGCGACTTCCTTGATCACCTTGTTGCGCGGATCGCTGATCGTGTAAACCGGGTGGCCGAAGCCGATGATGACTTCCTTGCGCTCGACCCGGGCCTTGATGTCCGCCTCGGCTTCGTCCGGCGTCTCGTAGCGCTTCTGCACTTCGAATGCGACTTCGTTGGCGCCGCCGTGCTTCGGGCCGCGCAGTGCACCGATCGCTCCAGTGATGCAGGAGTAGATGTCAGACCCGGTACCGGCGATCACGCGGCCGGCGAAGGTCGACGCATTGAACTCGTGCTCGGCGTACAGGTTGAGCGACACATGCATCGCCTTTACCCACGAGGCGGGCGCAGGCTGGCCGTGCAGCAGGTGCAGGAAGTGGCCGCCGATCGAGTCGTCGTCGGTCTCGACCTCGATGATCCGGCCGGAGTGGCTGTAGTGGTACCAGTAACAGAGCATCGAGCCAAGGCTGGCAAGCAAGCGGTCGGCGATGTCGCGCGCGCCTGCGGAGTTGTGGTCGTCCCTTTCCGGCAGCGTGCAACCGAGCACGGATGTGCCGGTGCGCAGGACGTCCATCGGGTGGCTCGACGCAGGTAATGCCTGCAACGCCATCTGCACCGACTCAGGCAGTCCGCGCAGCCGCATCAGCTTGGCCTTGTAGCCCCTGAGCTCTGCTGCGTTCGGCAGTTTGCCGTGCACCAGCAGGTGCGCGACTTCTTCGAACTCGCACTTGTCCGCGAGATCGAGGATGTCGTAGCCGCGGTAGTGCAGGTCGTTGCCGCTGCGGCCCACGGTACAGAGCGCCGTGTTGCCCGCGGTAACGCCCGACAGGGCGACGGATTTCTTCGGCTTGAAGCCGGCAGGAGAAGTCTCGTTACTGCTCATGGCTGTGCTCTCGTAATGGACTATTTCACAGTGCCTTCGCGCACGAAGAGCTCGTCGAGCTTCTGCTCGTAGTCGTGGTAGCCGAGCACTTCGTACAGTTCGACGCGGGTCTGCATGCGGTCGAGCACGCTCTGCTGCGTGCCTTCCTTGCGCAACGCACCGTAGACGATCTCGGCGGCCTTCGACATTGCGCGAAATGCGGACAGCGGATACAGCACCAGCTGGGCGCCCGCGCCCGCGAGTTCCTGCACGGTGAAGAGCGGCGTCTTGCCGAATTCGGTGATGTTGGCCAGCACCGGCACCTTCACGATGGAGGTGAACTGGCGGTATTCGTCGAGCGTGGTGAGCGCTTCCGCAAAAATCATGTCCGCGCCGGCTGCGACGTACTTCAGTGCGCGGTCGATCGCGGCCTGCTGGCCTTCGACGGCATGCGCGTCGGTGCGCGCCATGATCACGAACTGGTCGTCGGTGCGGCCGTCAACGGCGGCCTTGATGCGGTCGACCATTTCGTCGGCCGAGACGAGCGCCTTGCCCGGGCGGTGGCCGCAGCGCTTCGCCTGCACCTGGTCTTCGAGGTGGCAGGCACCCGCGCCGGACTTGATGAGGTCCGCTATCGTGCGCGAGATGTTGAAGGCCGCGCCCCAACCCGTGTCCGCATCGACGAGCAGCGGCACGTCGGTCGCAGAGGTGATGCGACGGACGTCTTCGCAGACATCGTTCAGGCTGGTGATGCCGAGGTCCGGCAACCCGAACGAGGCGTTGGCCACGCCGGCACCGGAAAGATAGATCGCCTTGAATCCGGCTCGCTCGGCGAGCAGGGCCGAGTAGGCGTTGACGGCGCCGGCGACCTGAAGGGGCTTTTCTGCGGCCAGCGCGGCGCGAAACCTCGCGCCGGCGGAAGCGATCTTGGTCATCGGGTCCCCTCTTCAAGTTGCAATGCAAAAAGGCACCGCATCATAGGGTCATTGAGCCGGCCCGAGCCACCCTCCCTGCTGCAAGTAATCCACGATCGCCTCGGCCGACTGCTCGGACGTGTGCTTCGTCGTGTCGATGTAAATCTCCGGGTGTTCCGGGGTCTCGTACGGAGAATCGATGCCGGTGAAGTTCTTGAGCTCGCCACGGCGAGCCTTCTTGTACAGGCCCTTCACGTCGCGCGTTTCCGCGACCGCGAGTGGGGTATCGACGTGGACTTCGTGAAATTCGCCCGCCTGGAACAGACCACGGGCCATCCGTCGCTCGGCCCGGAACGGTGAAATGAAGCTAACTAGCACGATCAGGCCGGCATCTGCCATTAACTTGCTGACTTCAGCCACACGCCGGATGTTCTCGACGCGGTCGGCGTCGGTGAAACCGAGGTCACGGTTCAAGCCGTGGCGGACGTTGTCGCCGTCCAGCAGGTAGGTGTGCTTGCCGAGGGCCAGCAGACGCTTCTCGACCATGTTGGCGATCGTCGACTTGCCGGCGCCCGACAGACCCGTCAGCCACAACACCGCGGGCTGCTGGCCCTTGAGCGCCGCTCGTGACTTCCTGTTCACGTCGAGTGCCTGCCAGTGAATGTTCTGCGAACGACGCAGGGCAAAGTGAATCATTCCAGCGCCGACCGTGGCATTGGTGAGGCGGTCGATCAGGATGAACGAGCCGGTCTCGTGGCACCGCTCGTACGGGTCGAAAGCGATCGCCTGGTCGAGCGACACGTTGCAGATGCCAATCTCGTTCAACTCGAGCTTCTTCGCCGCGAGGTGCTCGAGCGAATTGACGTTCACCTTGTACTTCGGCTCCGTGATCGTCGCGGCGACCTGCTTGGTGCCGATCTTCAGCCAGTACGGGCGCCCAGGCAGCATCGGTTCGTCGGACATCCACACGACGACCGTCTCGAACTGATCGGCGACGCCCGGCAGGTCGTCCGGCCGGGCGATGACGTCGCCACGGCTGATGTCGATCTCGTCCGCGAGCGTCAGCGTGATCGCCTGGCCGGCGATCGCGTGGTCGAGATCGCCGTCCATCGTCACGATGCGCGTGACGGTGCTCTCGCGGCCCGAGGGCAACACGCGAACGCGTTCGCCTTGCTTCACCATGCCGCTCGCGATCGTGCCGGCGAAACCACGGAAATCGAGGTTCGGGCGGTTGACCCACTGCACCGGCATGCGCAGCGGACGATGCTGTGCGCTGTCCTCGATCTCGACGGTCTCGAGGTAACCCATCAACGTCGGCCCGTGGTACCAGTCCGTGTGCGCGCTCGGGTCCTTGATGTTGTCGCCGCGCAGGCCCGACACCGGGATCGCGACAAACTCGTTGATGCCGATCTGCCTGGCGAACGCCGTGTAGTCCTCGACGATATCGTTGAAAGTGGACTCGCTGTACCCGACCAGGTCCATCTTGTTGATCGCGAGCACGACCTTGCGGATCCCGATCAGCGCAACCAGGTAGCTGTGCCGGCGTGTCTGCGTCAGCACGCCCTTGCGTGCGTCGATCAGGATCACGGCGAGATCGGCGCTGGACGCGCCCGTCACCATGTTGCGCGTGTACTGCTCGTGTCCCGGCGTGTCAGCGACGATGAACTTGCGCCTGTCCGTCGAAAAGAAGCGGTACGCAACATCGATCGTGATGCCCTGCTCCCGTTCCGCGGCGAGGCCGTCTACCAGCAGGGCGAAATCGAGTTCGCCGCCCTGCGTCCCGACTTTCTTCGAGTCCGCTTCGAGCGCGGCGAGCTGGTCCTCGAAGATCATCTTGGAGTCGTAGAGCAGACGCCCGATCAGCGTGCTCTTGCCGTCGTCGACGCTGCCGCAGGTGATGAACCGCAGCAGGCTCTTGTGCTCGTGCGCGTGGAGATAGGCGTGGATGTCCTTGGCGATCAAGTCGCTGATGTGTGCCATTAGAAGTACCCCTCCTGCTTCTTCTTTTCCATCGACGCCGACTGGTCGTGGTCGATCATGCGGCCCTGCCGTTCCGAGGTCGTGGTCAGCAGCATCTCCTGGATGATCGCGGTGAGCGTGTCGGCCTCCGACTCGATCGCGCCCGTCAGCGGATAGCAGCCGAGCGTGCGGAAGCGCACCTTCTTCAACATGGGTCGCTCGCCGGGGTGCAGAGGCATGCGGTCGTCGTCGACCATGATCAGCGTGCCGTTGCGCTCGACCACCGGCCGCTCGGCGGCGAAATAGAGCGGCACGATCGGCAGGTCGTGCAGGTAGATGTACTGCCAGATGTCGAGCTCGGTCCAGTTCGACATCGGGAACACGCGCAGGCTCTCGCCGTTGTGCATGCGAGTGTTGTAGAGCGACCAGAGCTCGGGGCGCTGGTTCTTCGGGTCCCAGCGGTGCTGCGCGCTGCGGAACGAGAACACGCGTTCCTTGGCGCGGCTCTTTTCCTCGTCACGGCGTCCGCCGCCGAACGCGGCGTTGAAGCCGTACTTGTCGAGCGCCTGCTTCAGCGCCTGCGTCTTCATGATGTCGGTGTGGATCGTCGAGCCGTGCGTGAACGGATTGATGCCCTGTGCGACGCCTTCCTGGTTCGTGTGCACGATCAGCTGCAGGTTGTATTTCTGCGTGATCTGGCTGCGCAGCTCGTACATCGCCTTGAACTTCCACAGCGTGTCGACGTGCAGCAGCGGAAACGGCAGCGCGGCAGGATAGAACGCCTTGAGCGCGACGTGCAGCATCACGGCGCTGTCCTTGCCGATCGAATACAGCATGACGGGCCTGTCGCACTCGGCGACCACCTCGCGCATGATCTGGATGCTCTCGGCCTCCAGGCGCTGCAGGTGCGTGAGCCGCTCCGGTGTCACCAGAGGTTTATCCTTCGTCGCCGCAGCGAGCGCGGTCTGCGGCTGCGCCGCCGTTGTCTGCAGCGTCGTCATTACTCTGCAACTCTCACGACGGTGCGGCCGATGACGCGGCCCTTGATGTAGTCATCGAACTGCGCGGGCAGCTCGTCGAAGCTCACGATCCGATCGGCGATGCGGTCGAGCTGCGGCGGCCGCAGGTCCGACGCGATGCGTTTCCAGACCTCGAGCCGCAACTCGCGTGGCGTGGCCACGGAATTGATGCCGAGCAGGTTGACGCCGCGCAGGATGAACGGCATTACCGTGGTGTGCAGCTCGTGGCTGCCGGCGAGGCCGATGCACGCGATATTGCCGCCGTAACTCATCGTGCGCGTGAGCCAGGTGAGCGTCTCACCGCCCACGTTGTCGATGGCGCCTGCCCACAGCGCAGCCTCCATGGGTTTCGAGCCCAGGTCCAGCGACTGGCGCCGCAGGATCTGCGACGCGCCAATTTCATGCAGATACGTGTCGGCGTCGGGTTTGCCGCTGACCGCGACGACCTGGTAGCCGCGGCCCGCAAGCATGTTGATCGCGAGACTGCCGACGCCGCCGGTCGCGCCCGTCACTACGACGGGGCCGTTCCGCGGCTCCTGGCCGTTCTGCTCCATGCGGTGGATCGCAAGCGCGGCGGTGAAACCGGCCGTGCCGAGCTTCATGGAGTCGAGGTCCGTAATGCCTGCAGGCAACGGGATCACCCAGTCGCCCTGCAGGCGCGAGTACTCCGCATAACCACCATCCTGCGTTTCGCTGAGGCCGCAACCCGTGACCAGCACTTTCTGTCCGGGCGTGTAGCGAGGATCAGCGGACGACACGACTTCACCTGCAAGGTCGATGCCGCCCGCGAGCGGATACTTGCGCAGGATCGGTGAGGTGCCGGTCGCGGCTAGCGCGTCCTTGTAGTTGATGTCGGAGTACGTCACGCGCACGACGACTTCGCCCGGCGTCAGATCGTCGAGGCCGACCTCGTCGAAGCGGGCGACGATCTGCTTGGTGTCGAGGCGGTGGATGCGATAGGCGCGGAACTTCATGGGGGTCACTTCCTGGCGAGCCAGACTTCCAGCCCTTGCGTATTCAGGTTGACGTCTTCGTCGATGAATTCATGGCGGCGCGCCAGGCTGCCCGCATAGCCGTGCTCATCGAGCCGCTGGTTGAAGTGCTCGAACATGTCGTGCTGGATGCGCTGTGTGCGATCGCGCACGGCCACATGACGCTTGCCCATCGCAACGAGTACGTCGAGGTCCGCGTGCAGATCTCGCGCCAGACGTTCGAGATCGGTGACCGGCCCGAAGTGCGTCTGCACGATCCGGCGCGGGCGGTAAGACAACAACCGGTCGATCGTCTGGTGCAGCACGTCGGGCTCGAAATGCACCGGTGTCGTCGTCGGCAACATGAACGGGCCTGCGGTCGTGTCGAACTCGCGGTAGCAGATGCCGAAGTTGTCGCCGGCGTAGACATCGCGATGGTCGAGGTCGATCGGGCAGTGGTGGTGCCTGGCATGGCCCGGCGCATCGATGAATTCAAACGTGCGTGCCCCGAGCTGCAGCCGCATGCCGTCTTCCATCAACAGCACGCGGTCGGCCGGGATCGGCAGCAGTTCGCCATACAGCCGACGATACACGGCCTCGCCGTAGACAGCGATGGTGCCTGCGATGAGCTTCGACGGATCGACGAGGTGCGGGGCGCCGCGCGGATGCAGCACGGCCTTCGCGTTGGGCAGTGCCCGCATCATCTGCCCCGCGCCACCCGCGTGATCGAGGTGCACGTGCGTCAGGAACAGGTAATCGACCTGGTCGCGCGCGATGCCGACCTCGTCGAGCGCCGCCAGCAACCGGGGCGCGGCCGGACCGGGGCCGGTGTCGATGAAGGCGGCGCGACCCTGGTCCACCACCAGGTGGCTCGCCGCGAGCCCCGGACGCACGTATTCCGTGTCGATCAGGTAGAGGCCGTCGCCCATGGGCTGGGCTGCGCGGCCCGCTTCGGATGAGGTCATTTCACCGGACGACGGGAGGGAATCACTGCCCCTTGCACTTGCCCGCCTTGCGGATTTCGTCCGTGGCGCAGAGGCCCGGACGCTGCGACGAGTAGTACTTCGCCAGTTCCTGGATGTCCTTTTCCGTCAGCGCGGCGGCCATGCCGGACATGATCGCGTTCTTGCGCACACCGCTCTTGTAGGAGCGCAGCGAGTGCAGGATGTAATCCTCGTGCTGGCCGGCGAGGTTCGGATACTCCGGCAGGATGCCCACGCCGTCGTTGCCGTGGCAGGCGACACACGTCTGGCTGGCCTTCGGCGCCGTACCGACCGCACGACCCGTCGGCTTGACCTCGGTGCCCGAGAGGAACGCCGCGATGTCGAGCAGGTCCGTGTCGGCGAGCGTCGTCGCCTGCGCGTACATCGTGGGATGCGCGCGATCACCCGACTTGTACTCCTTGAGCGCGGCGACCAGGTACGCGGCGTGCTGGCCGCCCAGTTTCGGCACGCTGTAGATCGGATAGGCGTTCTTGTAATGCGGGATGCCGTGGCAGCCATGGCACGTGTAGGCCAGCTTGCCGCCGCGGACGGTGTCAGCGGCCTGCGCGAAGCCAGGGGCGAGCAACGCAAGGGTCAGGCTCAGTGCGAGCCAGGCCGATCTCGGGGTCATGGAACACTCCTGCGGAATCGTCATTCTGGCTGCGGCGGCCGGGGGTCAGCCCCGGGGGGTCAGCTGAAGGGTCGGGCATGTTAATAAAAATGATCTGGCGAGTCGAATGGAGACCCAGTCCCGTCCCCGGTCATCGCTGGCATAGACTGCGTCTTTGGCACCCCACCGCAAGGATCCCCGCGATGACCCAGCTGGTTCGGACCCCCTGGATAGCAGTTTTCATGGCCGCCTCGATGCTGGCGTCCGCAGGCGTTGCGACGGCGGCCGAGGTCTCGTTGCGGTTGGTCAGCGTGACCGGCTCGGGCGAGGTGAAAGCCCAGCCCGACATGGCTTACGTGACACTGGGGGTGGAGGCGCGCAGGCCGACGCTGGCGGAGGC
>JBAVIQ010000482.1:0-1665 GCA_049687035.1 Steroidobacteraceae bacterium | reverse complement strand
GCAGCGGGCAAGGCGGGTGCCGCAGCGCCGGCCGCCAGGCCCGCCGCCGCGAAAGGTTCGCCGCAACATTTCGAACCTACAGAAAAAGTCCGTCCCGACTTCGACGTCGCCTTTCCCGTCGACATCTGAACCACAGGCTCCAGCGCACCATGAAGAAGTTCAAGACCAGTGAGTTCATGTTCGAGGTCTTCTCGCTGATCGTCATCGTGATCATCGTGCAGGGCTTCTACGCCACCGTCGTGCGTCCGCAGGCCGCTGTGGCCGCAGCCGTGGACGCGGCGAACATGGCCAAGGATCCCAACTACGCGCCGCCGCGCAACCTCTACATCATCATCAAGGACTACGAGCAGGAGGTCTGCTTCATGCTCGCGTTCTGGTCCGTGGCGATCATGGGGTACAAGGGCTTCTCGCTGCGGCGCGGCCAGCAACTGCTGGGCGCAGACCTGCTGCGGCTGCCGGAAGGCATGAAGATCCTGCCGGAGGATTCGCGCGACTACGCGCGGCAAGTCGAGGCCCTGCCCGACGACATGCGCGGCGAACTGTTGCCGCGCGCACTGATGAGCGGCCTGCACCGGTTCGGCGCCACGCGCAACATCCAGGACGTTTCGTCCGCGATTCACGACACGTGCGAACTCGAGTTCGGCCGGCTCGACGCAGAACTCGCGATGGTGCGCTACGTCGCGTGGGCGATCCCAGCCATCGGCTTCATCGGCACCGTGCGCGGCATCGGCGAAGCGTTGCAGCAGGCGCACAAGGCGGTCGAAGGTGACGTCTCCGGCGTGGTCGCGGGCCTCGGCCTCGCCTTCAACTCGACGCTCGTCGCGTTGGGCCTGAGCATTCTGGTGATGTTCATGCTGCACCAGATCCAGTTGCGCCAGGAGCGCGCGGTGCTCGACACCGAGGCGTTCCTCGACGAAAACGTCGTGCGCCAGATGATGGTGAGATAAGCGGCCGCGCCATGAGCTTGCTCGCGGTCGAACTGAATGACGCCGGACTGCTGCTCGTGCGAACGGGCGACGACGGCGTCCCCGTGCTTGCCGGCGAAGAAAGTCCAGGACTCGCGGTGCTGCACGAAGGCCGCGTCCACGTGGGTGGCGACGCCGTGCGACGCTACCGCATCGCGCCGCTGCATGCGCAGAACCGGTTCTGGCAGGCGCTCAGCCTGGACGCGTTGCCGTGGTCGGCCCGCGGTATCGCGACGGCGGCCGATCTTGCGCACGCGCACCTGTCTGCCCTGCTCACGACTGAAGCGCGACACGGCGCGGAAGAGCTGTTGCTGGCGGTGCCTCCCGGCTACACGCGGGAGCAACTCGGCCTGCTCGTCGGCGTCGCCAACGAGTGCGGCGTGTCGGTGCGTGGCCTCGTGGATGCCGGGCTCGCCGCGGTCGCCACGGTCGCGCCGGCGCCCTGCCTGCTGCACCTGGACCTGCAACTGCATCAAGCGTCGGCGACGCTGATCGAGGCGTCACGCGCCGAAGGCACGTTGCGCCGGACGCGCTACGAGTTGCTGCCCGGCGCCGGCATCCTTGCCTTGCGGCAGGTGATGGCCGAGAGCATCGCAACGGCGTTCGTGCGCGAGACGCGGTTCGATCCGTTGCACCAGGCGGCGTCCGAACAACGCCTCGACGACCTGCTGCCGTCCTGGCTGCAGGCACTCGCCACGGC
>JBAVIQ010000481.1:0-7497 GCA_049687035.1 Steroidobacteraceae bacterium | reverse complement strand
GTGCTGCATCGTGGACGCATCGTCTACGAACGGTACTTCGGCGCGCTCACGGCTGAGCGGCCGCACATCGCTTTCTCGGTCACGAAGTCGTTCATCGGCACGCTGGCCGCAATGCTGGTGGCCGAAGGCAAGCTCGACGCAGTGGCGCCGGTGTCGCGCTACCTGCCCGAACTCGCGGCCAGTGGCTTCGGCGACGCAACGGTGGGCCAGGTTCTCGACATGACGACGGCCCTCGATTTTTCCGAGAACTATGCTGGCGGCTCGGACTCGTTTCTGTCGTTCGCGCGCGCCGTAGGGGTGTATCAGCACCCGGCGGGCTACACCGGTCCGTCTTCGATCCTGCAGTTCCTGCCGACGGTCGCGCGCAAGGGCACCCACGGGGAAGCATTCACGTACCGTTCGCCGAACACGGAAGTTCTCGGCTGGCTGATCGCTCGCGTAACCGGCAAACGGCCCGAGGCCGTCCTGCAGGAACGCCTCTGGAGCCGGCTCGGTGCCGAATCCGATGCCTACATCGCGCTGGACCCATCGGGAGCCGCCGCCGCGTCTGGAGGCTTGAATTGCCGGCTGCGCGATCTCGCACGATTCGGCGAAATGATTCGCCTGCAGGGTAAGTACAACGGGCAGCAGATCGTGCCCGCTGCCGTCATCGCAGACATTCGCAAGGGTGGCAGCCGCGAGGCATTCGTCCCCGCCGGCTACAAGACCTTACCGGGCTGGAGCTACAGGAAGCAGTGGTGGATCTCGCACGACGACCACGGCGCATTCATGGCGCGCGGCATACACGGGCAGGCGATCTACATCGACCCGAAGGCGGAAATGGTCATTGCGAGGTTCGCGTCACATCCGCTGGCCGGCAACATGAACCTCGATCCAACGTCGCTGCCGGCGTACCGGGCGATCGCCGATCACTTGCTGCGCAAGCCGCGCTGAGCGCAGCGCTGCCGCGGTATAGTGGCACGTTGTCGAGCGGCCACCGGGAGAACGCGGGATGACGATGCGGAAAGTCGGGAAGGTGTTGGCATGGATCGGTGGCCTGCTCGTTGCCGGCCTGGCCGTGGCATCGATGTGGTTCTGGTTCACGCCCGTCGGCCTGAACAACTACGTCAACAAGATCACGCTGCAGCTCACGTTCGACTCGCCGCAGCTCCTCACCCAGCTCGGCTTCATCGACAACACGCCGCTCGACTTCCACAGCGGCAAGCTCGACGACGAGACCAAGGCGCACGAGGACGAAGTTCTGGCCCGGCTGCGGAAGGCGCGCGCCGGTCTCGACAGGTACGGTCCTGACGGCCTCTCGGGCCAGGAGCTCATTACGTGGAAGACCACGGCGTGGTTCCTCGACGACCTGATCCGCCAGGGGGAGTTCGAGCACAACGGGTACCGCGTCAACCAGATTTCCGGCGTCACGGTGGACACGCCGCAATTCCTGACCGACGCCCACGTCATCAAGAACGAGCGCAGCGTCGAGCGGTACCTGTCACGCCTCGCCGAATTCGGACGCATCCTGCGCGAGACGAAAGTGCGGGTCGAGGACGACCGTGCGGCCGGCGTGATCCCGCCGGACTTCGTGATCGACCAGTCCCTGGTCGGGATGCGCGCGTTCATCGCCGATGGCGCCGCGAGGAACCCGCTGGTCACGACGCTGCCGGCGAAGCTCGAGAAGATCGAGTCGCTCACGGCCGCAGAGCGCCAGGCCTACGGCAAGCGTGCCGAGGACCTCGTCGCCAGCGAAGTGATCCCGGGCTACCAGGCGATGATCACGCTGTTCGCGGACATGCGACCGCAGTCAAGCCACGATGCCGGCATCTGGCGCATTCCCGATGGCGACCGCATCTACGGGGCCGCGCTCCAGTCGAGCACCACCACGAACCTGTCTGCAGACGAGATCCATGAGCTCGGCGTGTCCGAGGTGGAACGCATCGAGCAGGAAATGCTGACGATTCTCGATGCCCAGGGCGTCCAGGGTACGACGCTCGCTGAACGCATCGAGAAGCTCAACGTCGATCCCGCACAGAATTTCCCGAACACAGACGCAGGCCGCGCGGAAATGATCGCGTACCTGCACCAGATCAACGGCCGGATCATGGCGGCCGCGCCGAAGTTCTTCCTGACCATCCCGCCACAGCCGCTTGAGATCGTGCGCGTGCCGGAGTATTCGCAGGATTCGTCGCCTGGCGGCTATTACAATCCGCCCGCGCTCGACGGCTCGCGCCCCGGCCGCTTCTACATCAACCAGAAGAGCACGGCCGACAACCCGAAGTGGACCCTGCCCACCCTGATGATCCACGAGGGTGCGCCGGGTCATCACTTCCAGCTTTCCGCGCAGCAGATGATCAAGGGCGTGCCGATGCTGCGGAAGGTGCTGCCTTTCAGCGCCTATGCCGAAGGCTGGGCGCTCTATGCCGAGCGCGTGGCCAAGATCGACATGGGGTTCTACGACACGGATCCGCTCGGTGACCTCGGCCGGCTGCAAGCGGAGATGTTCCGCGCGGTGCGCCTCGTCGTCGACACCGGCATGCACGCCAAGCACTGGTCGCGCGAGCAATCAATCGAATACATGGTTGCCAAGACCGGCATGACCGAAGCCGAGGTCACCCGCGAGATCGAGCGTTACGTCGTCTGGCCGGGCCAGGCCACGTCGTACAAGGTTGGCCAGCTGGCGATGCTCCGCATTCGTGACGAGGCGCAGAAAGCCCTGGGACCTCGCTTCGACCTGCGCGCTTTCCACGAAGTCATCCTGATGAACGGTTCGATGCCGCTCGCGGTCCTCGAGGAGGTCGTGCAGGGGTGGATCAAGACGCAGCAGGCCAGCCCGGCCGCCTGACCTGCAGCCGCGACCGTATTTCACCGATTACCCACCGCTGCGCCGAAGTGCTAGCTTTTCGGCTATGAGCACCATCGCATCTGACGTCCCCACCGCCGCCAAGGCGTCCTCGCTGCTGACCGACCAGAGCGTCGCCAAGCAGTTGCTGTTCGGCAACGTCCTGGAAGAGAACCTGTTTCCGTACCCCGTGATCAACGAGCGCGATCGCGAGGTTCTCGGCATGATCGTCGAGTCGATCGACCGGTTTCTCGAAGGGAAGCAGGCCGATTTCGCCCGCTGGGATCGCGAAGCCCGCCAGCCCGACGAGTTCGTCCAGTCACTGCGCGAGCTGGGACTGTTCGGGTTGATCATCCCGGAGGAGTTCGGGGGCCTCGGCTTGTCGAACGCGGCCTATGCGCGGGTACTGGCTCAGACCAGCAGCCATGACAGTTCTGTGTCGCTCACGATCGGCGCGCACAGTTCAATCGGCATGAAAGGCCTGCTGCTGTTCGGTACGGTCGAACAGCGGGCGCGTTACCTGCCGAAGCTCGCCACGGGCGAAATGATCGCGGCGTTCTGCCTGACCGAATCCGGCGCCGGCTCCGACGCTGCTGCCATTCGCACCGCCGCGAAGCGCAATGCGGACGGCAGTTTCACCCTGAACGGCGAGAAGCTCTGGATCACCAACGGCGGGATCGCGGATTTCTTCACGGTGTTCGCCCGCACCGACGGTCCTGAGGGCAAGGTCACGGCATTCCTTGTCGAAGCCGCATGGCCCGGCGTCAGTCACGGCGCGCACGAAGACAAGATGGGCATTCGCGCCTCCTGCACGACCACGGTCGCCTTCAATGGCGTGCGCGTGCCGGCAGAGAACGTCCTTGGCGAAGTCGGCAAGGGCTTCAAGGTCGCGATGGGTATCCTTAACAACGGTCGCACGGGCCTGGGCGGCGGTGCCGTCGGCGGCATGAAGGCGCTCATCCGCCGCTCCGTGGCGCAGGCGCAGGAGCGCAAGCAGTTCGATCGGCCGATCGCAGAATACGGACTCGTGCGCGAGAAGATTGCGCAGATGACGGTCGAATGCTTCGCCGCGGAGAGCGCGGTCTGGATGGTGGCGCACTACATCGACAGCGGCTGCGAGGATTACTCCGTCGAGGCAGCGATCACCAAGGTGTTCGCGAGCGAGGCCATGCAGCGCTCGGCTTACGAGAGCCTGCAGATCGCGGGCGGCAATGGCTACATGCGCGAATTGCCTTACGAGCAGTACACGCGCGATGCCCGCATCCTGCCGATCTTCGAGGGCACCAACGAAATCCTGCGGCTCTACATCGCGCTGTCGTCGCTGAAGGACGTGGGTGCCTCGTTGAAGGAACTGCAAGCGGCGGTCAGTTCGATCTTCAACGATCCGATCAAGGGTTTTGGCGTGCTTTCGGGCTATGCCGAGCGGCGCTTCGCACGCGCCACTGGCATCGGTGCCGCGACCAGGGTCAGCACGCCGGTCGCACCGGCACTGCGGCCGCTGGTGGACATCTACGAGAACTACGCCAGGGCGACCGCGCGAGTGGCCGAGGCCGTGCTGCGGAAATACGGCAAGGGCATTTCCGAGCAGCAGCACTCGCAACGGCGCATCGCGGACCTCTTGATCGACCTGTTCGTAGGACTGTGCGTAGTTTCGCGCGCGGACTCGATCATCAAGAGTGACCCTGCTTCGTCGGCACAGGTGACCGACATCGCGAAGGTGTTCACCCACCAGGCGCGTCGTCGCATGGTCCGCAACGTGCGTGGGCTGAGCCACAACGAGGACCAGTCAATCGAGGCGCTGGCGGGTGCGATCCTGGAAAAGGGTCGTTATCCGTGGGACGTGCTCTAGGCGACCAGGTCTTCGACCTGCGTGAGCAGGTAGAGGGCGATTGCGGCGAGCATCACTGTGGCTGCGAATTCCATGGCGGGTCTCCTGGGCGCGCCGGCGTGGCGCTGTGTGACTGATGACCATGAGATGCCGCAGGCACGCGCAGGGTTGCACACGGGCGACGGATCGCGACGAGGCGTGCGCCACGTACGGTGAGCCGAATGCAGGCGCGCAGGGCGCGCCGTTCTAGCGCGAGAGGTCGAGCATCAACTTGCCGATGTGGACGCTCGATTCCATGACTCGATGAGCCTCGGCCGCCTGTTCGAGCGGGAAGACCTGGTGAATGACGGGGCCGGCACGGCCCGCGTTCAGCGCGGGCCAGACGCGCTCGCGCAGATCCCTGGCAATCGCCGCTTTCTGGGCCGTGGTCCGCGGGCGCATCGTTGACCCGGTGATGGTCAGGCGACGCCGCATGATGTCGAAGAGGTCGAGGCCCTCGACGCGCGTGCCCGCCTGGGTTGCGACTTCGACCAGGCGGCCATCCATCGCCAGGCACTTGAGGTTGCGCTCGAAATAGGGCGCTCCGACGATGTCGATGACGACGTCGACACCGCGCCCGCCTGTCAGCTCTGCAATGCGTTCGGCGAAGTCTGCCGTCCGGTAATTGATGGCTGCGTCCGCGCCGAGTCGCACGCAGGCAGCGCATTTTTCGTCGTTTCCGGCAGTCGCGTAGGCGCGGGCCCCGAACTCGCGCGCGAGTTGAATGGCCGTGACACCGATGCCGCTGCTGCCGCCGTGCACCAGCACCGTCTCGCCGGGCGCGAGACGTCCATGCATGAACAGGTTGGCCCAGACCGTGAAATAGGTTTCCGGCAGGGCCGCCGCACGAATGGCGTCGTAACCCCTGGGCCAGGGCAGGCATTGCGTGACCGGAGCAGCGCAGTACTCGGCGTACCCGCCGCCGTTCGCAAGCGCGCACACACGGTCACCGAGCGCGAAGCCCTGCGCTTCACTCCCAAGCGCGACGACTTCGCCTGCCACCTCGAGACCGATGATCGGGCTCGCCCCGGGAGGCGCCGGGTACAGCCCCTTGCGCTGCGCAACGTCGGGACGGTTCACGCCTGCGGCCTGCACGCGGATCAGGACTTCGTCGGGTCTGGGTTGCGGCACCGTCGTCGTGCCGATCGTCAGGACTTCGGGTCCGCCGGCGGCAGTCGCGGCAACGTAGCGCATGGTTTCTGGAATCATGGGGTATCCGTCAGTCAGTCAGGTGTTCGAACGGCTGAGCACCTCGCGCGCCACAGCCGTCGAGCGAAAGCGAGAAGCTGCACACGCGAAGCCGGGACATGGCGCCTCTCCAATGGGCTGTCGGGAAGGAGCGTCGAATCGTACACCGCACACCGCGATCCGAACCAACTAGACTCGCTGTCGCCCGGGATGTGGATGCCTGGTGCCAAGGAGGATGGTGCAATGCTGGGTGCTTACGTCGACAGCGTCCTTGCCGGCATCACGGCGCACAAGGGCAGGGGCATCAACAGAGGAAGGCTGCCGACAGCGATTGTGCGGACCACCGTCGGTCCCGTCCGTGTCTACGACTCGAACACGGCCGGACCGTGCGTCGTCTTCGTCCCGGACGGCCCCAATGTCATCGAGCATTACGAAGCGTTGTTCGCTCTGCTCACCCCGCGACTGCGTGTGGTTTGCTTCGACATGCCGGGCTTTGGCTTTTCACTGCCAGAACGCAACTACGAGCACTCCCTGGTCCAGGGCGCCAACGCCGTCCTTGGGGTGCTCGATGCCGTTGGTGTACAGCGTGCGACCCTCGCCTTCAGTTGCGCAAATGGTTTCTATGCGATGCGCGCTGCTGCGCTGGCGCCATCCCGCGTCACGAGCCTGGTGCTCGCGCAGACGCCTTCGCTGACGGCCATGCGAGCATGGACCGACCGCGTCATTCCCTGGCCCGTCCGCGTCCCGGTGGTTGGCCAGGTGTTCGTCTGGGCGCTGCGGAAAAGGATCGCGCACGGCTGGTACGACGTTGCGCTGCCGAAGGGCACGGATCGCAGCCCTTATCGCGACACCGCGCGGCGTGCATTGGCTGACGGGGCCTGCAATTGCCTTGCCGGCGTCGTCCAGGGCCTGGCCCGCGAGCAGGTCGACGCGGCAGCCGGCCTCGCTCTGCCGTGCACGATGGTCTGGGGACCGCAGGATCGTTCGCACCGGTACACCGAGCCCGGTTCCGTGCATGACTGCATTCCCGGTGCTGAGATCGTTTCGTTCGACGAGTGCGGGCACTTCCCAGACCTGGAGGCGCCCACCCGTTACGCAGAGATCCTGTTCGCGCACCTGGCCCGGCACGCGCGAGACTGAATGCTCACCGCAGCCATTTCTCCAGCTGCGAATACACCTCGGGGCGGCCAAGCAACCCCAGGTGCCCCATCTCGTAACCGATCCACTGCCGCTCCTTTGGCAGCGCCAGGGTTCGTGAGCTGTCGGTGTGTATACCGAGGGCGCTGTCGAGCGGAACGAGGCCGTCACCGACCAGTCTTTCCGCAAGCAGGCCTCGACGTTTGCCGAGCGTGGCGGCCAGCGCATAACACTCGACGTCGTCCGGCAACGGGACGAACTCCTGCTCGACACCGGTGATGCTGCCGTAACGCAGGTCAGTGATCCCTGCGCTACGGGCCTTGCCGAGGCTCGTGAACGGGGCCACGTACGGACTCAGTTCCATGACGTAGTCGAGACGGTTGCCGCCGCGTTCGAGCGGTGCCCCGTGGTGCGGCGTCCCCAGCGAGAACAGCTTGCGCAGCAGGTCCCGCCACGAATGCCCTGCGGCAGTACCATGATG
>JBAVIQ010000480.1:0-3709 GCA_049687035.1 Steroidobacteraceae bacterium | reverse complement strand
GCGCTAGGCCGCCCTGCCCCATCGCGTCTGCTGTACGACTCCGATGTACAGCCGCACCCATGCCTGCCGGCTCGCTGGATCAACATCGCACCGTCGTCGCCAACGGCGATCAATCCCCAGGCCAGATTCACCAGAACGCCCCTCACTCAATAGGAAGCCTGACCAAGGGTCCGGATCTGACTTGAACAGCGCCATCGAATGGTTGGGCGGTGCTGCCCGTGCGCCGCCGCAAGACGGGGCTATTCCCTTCAGCCGCGAAGCAGCTTTCATCACGGAAGAAGCCTGTGCTAGCTTTGAGAAACGGACCTGTAGTAACCAGTCCATCGGGGGAGGAAAGGCCATGACTACAAGATACGCGGGCGGCTGCAAACATGTGCAAGTCACTGCTTCCGCCGAACCAATTGACAACCACGAATGTCACTGCAACGTCTGCAAGTCCGTAACCGGCCAGCACACGACGCATGTCGCCTTCTTCAATTACGGCGACGTGAAGGCCGACCACCCGGAAAAGCTGAAGCGGGTGCCCTTCAATGCCAACAACCCGAACGGCCCGCTGGAAATCTGCCTCTGCACCGACTGTGGTGCCGTGCTGATGCTTGATGACAAGCAGAAGCGCATCCGTGTCGCCGTGCCGAACGTGATGGGCTACGACGATGCCAGGTTTCCAAAGGCGACCTACCACGCTTTTTGGGACGAGAGCAAAGGCTACCCAAAACCGAACGACGGTCGCCCGGTCTACGAAGGCCTGCGTCCCGAATTTCAGTGGCCTGCCGGCGCTTGAGGCCCAAAGGCGGATAACTTTGAGGCGGTGGTGCCCGCTGCGAAGTTGGAGCAGGACGTCGCGAATGAGATCCGCACCGAGCTGCTGTCCCCGGAGGCTGTCGAGTTCGTCGTGTCCGAGGTTCGGCGCGGGTCAGCGTCAAGCAGGTTCAAACTAAGGGCGCCGCTACTTCAGTTAGCAGATGCACCCATCTGGGTTGAGGTGCGATGAAAGCCAGCCATCCTCGCGCTGAAACAGAAATCCCGACGCGGGGTCTGGTCAATGTGATTCACCAGATAGCAAGACGGCCCCAGAGGGGCCGTTTACTTCGATTCGATGGTAGCGGGGGCCCGATTTGGCAATTACGTGCCACCCTCCCCCGCGCGGTCCGACGTTCACGGGTTAAGCGCCCGAAGCTCGTCAGCGCGTTTCAGAAGCCGCCCGGCGAGCTTGTCGACAGCGACCGCGCAATGACGGCGGGTGTTGCAGCCGGCATGAAGACGCACAGGTTCGGCATGAAGATGTCCCGGACCATGACGCGGCGCGCAGAGCGGTTCATGTCCGACCGCGACTTCAGCTACACGATTGACGCAGCGACCGGGAAGTTCCAATAGAAGAAGGAGTAGACAGGGGGCTGCGGCCAATAGAGACGGATCGTTGCATCGATCCTGCGGACTCGAGCCCCGACGTTGGTGCGCGCCGGTCCAGTTCGCCGGCCCATCGCCAAGCCGTCGAGGCCGATGACGCGGGAAGCGCGCGGTCTCATTCCGTGTACCAGTTCAGTCATCGTCCACGATGATGACGGTGATCTGTGTCATTGCGTCGAGCGTTGCGCCAGCGGTCGGATCCTCGATGACAATGTCGAAGAGTTCAGTAGATTCCGCGATCGCGTCCGAAACGATCGGAATGAGGAATGTCATGCTCGTTTCACCCGGTCCGATCGACTCCCGGCCCGTGCCCAGCGCGGCATAGTCCCGGTCCGCTATGGCGCTGTCGTCGATGGCTCTCCAGTTGAAGGAAACAGTGCCCACCGCGCCGGCGCGCCGTACCACGCGCAACGGCACCACCCCGGCAGATTCGCTGACCGTGATGGTGTCTGCCGCGAACCCCAGTCGCCCGGGGCCGCTGGTCGTAATGATCGGTGTCGGCGCCCGTGTCAGCGCAATGGCCGCGGCAAAGTCCGGCAGAACGAGATTCTCGTCTGACACGCGGGGGTGGGCCGGCACGAACTCGCGTGGTTTGGAATCGGCTGAAGTGGCGGCGGGCGCAGCCGGAGTTGCCTGCGGCCGATCTTCGCGCGGCGCCAGACCTGCAATGCCATCGCGCCTTGTTCCAGAGACACTGTCGCGACCGCGGTCGGGAGCCATTCGGACCCAAGTGGCATAGAGTCCAACCGCGAGGATGCCGAGGCCCACGGTGGTCAACCACCAGCGCGACATAGCAGGTCTCGCTGGGGTCCGCTCGAACCTGTGCCTGGGCTGGGCACGCTGCGGCGTTGTCACGAGCCCGAGCCCCTGGAGCAGATCGGCGAGGTTGCGCGGCCGATCGCCGCGGGTCCAGGCGAGGCCCTGACGCAGCGCCCGCCACGTTCCCCGCGACAGGCCGCGAATGCGGCGCGGACGTTGACCCTGGTCGCGTGCCTCCCGGGCAGAACTGCGACCGAACGGATGTTCACCACACAAGAGCTCGTATGCCATGCAGGCGAAACTGAATACATCGTCGCGGATGTCCGGAGCGGCACCATCCAGCTGCTCGCAGCTCGCGTACGTCGGTGTGGCCGCATGGAACGGGGGCGGGTGATCCGATATCCATGGCTCCGTCACGTGCGGATGCGCCAGGCCGAAATCCAGCACGCGCACTTCGCCCTGCGTCGTGACCATCACGTTACCGGGCTTCAGATCCATGTGCAGAACACCGCGCGAGTGCGCGTACGCTACCGCATCGCCGAGGTCGCGCAGGATGTCGATCACCGCCTGGCGCGGCAGCTTGCCGGGCCGGATGCGCTGGATCAGATCGCTCAGCAGCTCGCCCTCGAGTAGTTCCATCGTGATGAAATACACGTCGCCGTCGCGATCGAAGTCGAAGACGTTGACGATGCCGGGATGGGACAGCGACTGCGCCTGGTGCGCCTCGCGGCGCAGTGCCTGCAGCGCATCAGGACGATGTGCGAATTCCTCGCGCAGCACCTTGACGGCCACGTAACGATTCTGCGGCGGGAGGTCTTCCTTGTTGCGGTCCAGTGCCCGGTAGACGGTGCCCATGCCGCCGCGGCCAAGTTCCTGCTCGAGCACATAGCGCTGACGCAGCACGGTCCCCGGGCCCACGGCGGGGCCAGTGGAAATACGGGCGATCCGCTCGGAATGCTGCGCCGCTGCCGCCATGGGCAGTAAAGCACTGCTCGCGGGACGGTCGGCCAGTTCTGCCGGCAGCGGAGCCGTCATGTCGCGGTCCCGCTCAACCATTGCGATGGTCTTTATTCCGAATTTCTGCAAACCCATGATGCCAATGCAAAGTGTGCCGTCAGGAAGGAGTCTTCTTGTAGGCCATGAGCCAGTGCAGGTCCAGCAAATATCTCCAACGGAGAGATCGAGCCTTGACGCGTTCCTGGAGATCTCTTCCAAGCCAGTTGAATTGTGATCTGTAAGTTACAGAAAGAACGGGACAAACGTCCAACGACTCCCATGTCGCCGACCTTTCGCTGCGGCCGCGATGACGTGGCCCTGGTCGTGACGTGACCCGGTAATTCTGGCGATACCAGCATCGTCGTCAAACGGCGGTGCGAGTTCGGCGTATGAGCTGCACCGCAAGTCTATCGAGGCGCAGATCCGACTCAGGCACAAGATTCGTGCCGTTCAACTTCAAACCAATCGAGCGGACGCCAGCCCGCAGTTCAACGGGCTGGATCGCGCCGCCCTTATGCGGAAACCCCGGCGCGGGGCCGGGGTTCGT
>JBAVIQ010000479.1:0-18320 GCA_049687035.1 Steroidobacteraceae bacterium | reverse complement strand
GTGCCTGCAGCAGGCGATAGGCATAGAAGTTTCCCACGCCGACGCCGATGCCGAGTTCCGCAAGCCGCGTGGCAATCGTCGCTGAAGCCGTGCCCGTTACCCTGAAGGCAACGGTCGGCGCGCGTGCGGCTGCGTCAATCGAGCCGAGCAGGCGGACCTTATCGCGGCGGATGAGGAAATCGAGCAGGGGCTGCAACAGCCGGGTCTCCTGGTCGCGAAACAACTGCCGGACTGCCGCAGCCCGCACTTGCACGGGTTGGGCCGCGTGACCCTGGCGGGCGGCGACGGCCTCCATGTAGTCGACCACACCGTTCACCGCCGCCAACTGCGCGTGATCGGGCCCCGCCGGCGTGAAGCGTCCCGCAAGCGCGTCGCCCTTGAAGAAGTGCGCCTGCGACGGCAGTTCCGCGGCAAGCCCCGCCCGCACGTACATCGCGCCAAGATGCGGGCCATATACCTTGTAGAGCGAGAACAGATAGATGTCCACGCCGAGCGCGGCGACGTCCGGCAGGCCGTGCGGGCAGAACGACACCCCGTCCGCGACCGCCAGCGCGCCGGCGCGATGCACGAGATCGGCGATCTCTCGCACGGGGTGGATCGTGCCGACGAGGTTCGAGCAGTGCGTGAAGGCGACGACACGCGTGCGCTTGCCGAGCAGCGCTTCGAGATCGGCGACGTGCAACTCGCCGCTCGCGTCGACCTGCCACGTGCGCACGACGATGCCATCGTCCTGCAGCCGGCTCCAGGCACCGATGTTCGCTTCGTGATCCTGGTTCGTGACGATCACTTCGTCGCCGCGCTGCAGGTGACGGCGAAACGCCTGTGCGAGCACGTACGTGTTCTGCGACGTCGAGGGACCAAAATGCAATTCATCCGTGGCCACGTTGAGCCATGCGGCCATGCGCTCTTTGGCGCGGTCCATTTCCGCGCCGGCACTGGCCGAAGGCTCAAACGCGTAATACGGCTGCACTTTTGTCTCGCGATAGAAGCGATTCATCGCAGCAATCACCTGCCCGCAGGCGAACGAGCCACCCGCGTTCTCGAAATGCGCGAACCCGGCGAGGCTCGGTTCGGCAAAAGCAGGAAATTGCGAGCGGACGAAGTCGAGATCCAGAGTTGTCATGGATTCATGGTCCTGCCGTGCGTGGCCGGGGAATCAGTGGCGTCGCCGATCTACATGGCGCGTTCACTACGCGGTAGTGCGCTGCAGCGGGAGCAGGGTCGCGCCACGGGTCTGTGTCAGGGTCGCGGAAAATACAGGGGTAAACCATTGGCCGACATCTTCATCTCCTGTTCCAGGCAAGACAAGGCCCGCGTCGCACCGCTGGTGGCAGCGCTCGAGGCCGAAGGCTGGTCCGTCTGGTGGGATCCGGAGATCGCGGCGGGCAGCGTCGCTTGGCCCGCGCTACCGCAGAACGGCGGTCTTGCGGTAGGCGTCGAGTTCGGCCTGGTAGCGTGCGCGCTCTTTCTCGAGTTCGGTGATCTCCGCCTTCAGCCTGCCGATGCGCTCGGCGGCCTGCTTGGTGTCGATCACTGCCTGCGTGCGTTCTTCCGCCGTGGCGGCAGCGTCGATCACGTCGAAGGCGCTCTCTGCCACCCGATCCTCGAGCCGCCGGATCTCGCGGCGCTTCTCCTCGATCAGTTCTTCCGTGTCGGTGACACGACGCTCCCGCACATAGAGCGCACGGCCTTCGTCGTAGGCCTTCTCGAACGCTGGCGCGAGTTCGGCGGGGCAGGTGTCGTAATACGTATAGCCGTTGACGCCCGCGCGATACCCGTTGTGCGGCTGGCAGTACTCCCTGAGACCTGCCGTGCGTCCGGCGAGGTAGGCATTGAGATCCGGAGTGACCCCGTATTCCGCACAGGCGCGGCGATGTTCGCCAATGCGGTCACCCGGCTGCCCGGCCACACCGTCTTCGTAACCCACGGTGCGCCAGTCGACGTTGCGGCATTCGTCCTTGCTCATCTTCGACGCGCAGGCACCCAGCAGCAGTGCGCACGCGGCAATCAGCATGGATGCAAGTTTCATAGGTCTCTCGTTCACTGGCTTGGTTACCACCGGTTGCGCCGCAGCGTGCGGACCGAACCCGAGAAGTCATCGTCGACGGTTGCAACGCGTTCCTGTGCCGCTGCTTCCAGGAGCGAATCCAGGTGACCGCGCGTGTAGCGAACCATGTCGATGATTGCGGACGCCTCGACCGGTCTGGCAACCAGATAGCCCTGCACCGAGACTTCACCGCAAGCCGCGAGGAAGTCGAGCTGGGCGGGGCGCTCCACGCCCTCGATTGTCACCTGCAGTCCGAGGTTGCGGCAGAGGCCGATGATCGAGTGCACGATCGCGGCCGAACGCGGGTTGCTGTCGACTCCTGCAATCACGCTGCGGTCGAGCTTGACCCGGCTGAGCGGCAGCCGCTCGATGGAAGTCAGCGACGAAAAGCCCGTGCCGAAATCGTCGAGCGCTGTGTCGACATTGAGCAGGCGCAGGCCGTGCAATGCCTCGACGGTCACGGCGCCGGTTTGCAGCATTGTCTCCGTCAGTTCGAGTTCGATCGCTTCGGGCGGCAATCCATGCCGGGCAAGCAGGCGCTCGATGTCGATCGGAAAATTGCCGGCTACGAACTGCTGTGCTGACACATTGATGGCCACGCGCGCCTCGGGCCAGCCTTCGCGCCGCCAACGGCTCACGGCCTCGGCCGCCGTCTCCAGGATCCAGTCGTTCAGATCGAGCATCAGGCCGGACTGTTCTGCAATTTCGATGAAGTCGCCGGCCGCGACGATCTGGTTGTCGCTGCGTCTCCAGCGCAGCAGCGCCTCTACGGCGATGGTGCGCCGCCTGCCCAGGCACACCTGGGGCTGGTAGTGGAGCACCAGTTCCCCGCCCTCGATGGCCTTGCGCAGCGCCTGCTCCACGCGGAAGCGGTTCGACGCTTCGACGAGCATCGACGGGTCGTGGACGCACAGGCGGTTGCGACCAAGTTCCTTGGCGCGGAACAACGCGACATCCGCCGCACGGAGCAGCGACGTCGCATCGCAACCATGTTCGGGGAACATGGCGACGCCGCAGCTCACGCCGACACACACCTCACGCCGATCGATGAGCAGCGGCCGCTGGAAGCTTGCGACCAGGTGCTCAGCGTGTCGCTCGACCTCGGTGGAGTCGCCCGAGTAGGCGAACACCAGCGTGAACTCGTCGCCGCCCAGACGTGCGATGAACCCGGATTCGCCGGCGATATCGCGCAGGCGCTTCCCGATTTCGGTGAGTACACGGTCGCCGAATTCGTGGCCGAGCGTGTCGTTGACGGTCTTGAAATTGTCGAGGTCGAGGAACAACACCGCGATGTGCGACGCCGCCGGCACCTCCGTGCCGGTAGCCTCCAGCATGTCGTTCAGGCGCTGGAACAGCTGGCGTCGGTTCGGCAGGTTCGTGAGCGGATCATGATCGGCGAGGTGTCGCAGCTGCAGCGTGCGTTCCTCGACGCGATACTCGAGGTGTGCCTGGTAGGTCTTGACCGCGCGCTCGGCGTCAGCAAGCTCGCCGGCCATGTGATTGAACGCGTTGGCGAGTTCGTCCAGCTCGCGGGCGCCGCCGCGTAGCACTCGGGTTGCCAGGTCTCCCGCGGCCAGGCGGCGAGCCCCCGCCGTCAGTCGGCGGACGGGCCAGGTGATCGCCCATGCGGTTGCGGCCAGCGCGAGCAGCGCCAGCAGAATCGCCTTGAAGGTCGCGGTCCGGATCATCTGCTCGGATTGCGCAACAGCCTGCTGGGCGCCCGCGGCTGCTGCGGTGAATGCACGCCACGCAGGCGCCTCCACGTTGTCGCGGATGTGGACCGCGAGTGCATCGCCTTCCGCCGCGAACGTCGCCTGCCCGGCTTCGATCTCGGCGCCGAGTCGGAGAGCCCGCCGCCGCAGTTTGACTGCCTGGTCGAAGTCCTCCGTCTGCATGGCGAGCCAGTTACCGCCAGGCGAGACCGCGAGTTCCGCACGGTGAGTTTCGATCGTCTGGCGCAGGCGCGATTCGCTGCCATTGGGGCCGGCATTGAAACTGCCGCCACGGGTCAGCTCGCTCAACACGTCGTGACGGGCGGCTTCCACGGCGCTTGCCAATTCCGCAAGCGATGGCCGCGCCAGGAGGTTGTCGCCGACCACGATGCCGGACCCGCCGGCACTCCTGACGCGACGATCCAACGCGGCGAAGGCGGACTCGAGGTCCGCGATGGCGCGCCGGCGCTCGTCCTGCATGTTCAACAGTCGGAAGCCTTGGGCCTGGTGGTCGGCGATGCGCTGCAACAGGGGGCCTACCGGCGGGGCTTCATGGTCGGCACCAACGTCGAGGATCTGATTCGCCGCACGCGACAGGCGTTCCGCAGATGCGACGGTCGCCGCGTGCCTGCCGCGCGTGTTTGCCCGAAGGTAAGCGAGCACCGTCCGATCGAAGGTCGCCACGCCGTCGCCGAGGTCGCGCACGCTGCGCGACAATGGCTCGAACTGCTGCTGCATCCTCTCGAGATCGGCCGTCGCGTGGCGAGTGCTGCGCAGCGACAGGACGCTGGCGGCGGTGAAAGCGCCAATCACCAGCGCGAATCCCAGCACCAGCCACGCGCCGATCGGCAGGCCGCTCGTGCGCGCCGGTGCAACGGGCGGCTTTGTCGTCGTGATCGAGTGCAAGGTGAACTGCCTTTCGGCACCGCCCATGGACAGAATGGGGGAGATACTGCGGCCCGCGAGCTCCAACACGTGAGGGCGCGCAGCCAGGACCTTGATTCAGGTCACAGATTGCGGTGGCTGGGGTCCGGGCAGGGGCCGAATGACGTCGCCCGCGGTGCCTTTGCGGCACGGAACGCGGTCCGGCCGCCTGCTGTGAGCAGGCGCCGCCAGCTTCAGGACGCGCGCCGCCGATTAGGCCGCCGCGCACGCAGCGTCTCGCGCGGCCCACCCGTGGGTGGCGGCGGCAACTGCGGCAACGGAGCCTCGGCGGTCATGCCCGCAACGATCATGCGACGCATCTCGGCATCGAGCTGCGGATCGGTGTCGAACGGCATGTACGCGGCGAGTCGCGTCTCGACCTCGTCGCACGCGCGCTGGTAGAGCTCCTTCGATCCGGCTTTCTGCCAGGTCTCGCGGTTCTCGCGATCGATGACGGCATCGGTCAGGTACAGCTCCTGCGGCCAGTGCTTCAGCGTGTGCGGTGACGTGATCAGGTGATCGTTGGCGATTACGTCGTCCACCAGCTGCTGCGAGGGCAGGTCGTCGATCACGCCCAGGTCGCGGACGAAGTGCAGGCACTGGCCGCACACCTCGTTGTCGAACACGAGCTTCGGCAGGCTGAACGTCAACACGAAGTCGAGCATGCCCGGGCCCGAGACGGAGTTCACGCCGGCGATCGCAGCGAGCAGCGCGCTGCTGAAGGTCTCCCCGCCGGCCTGCGCATCAAGGAACTTGCCGTCGCTCAGCGCCATGTAGGCCTGGGTCGGCAGGCCCAGCGACTTGGCCACCGCGACATATGCCACATTCAAATGCTGCGCCTCGATTGCCGCCATCGGCGAGCTTGCGGATTTCATGTGAAACGTCGCCGGAGCACCGCCGAACAGCACGGGTGCGCCGGGGCGGACGATCTGCGCCATGGTGATGCCGGTGAGCACGTCGGCGACATGGAACACCAGCGCGCCGACGAGCGTGACCGGCGCGATCAGTCCCATCAGCGTGACAGGCACGATCTCGACGGGGATGCCGGCCTCGACGCAGTCGAGCATGTTCTGGCAGGAGTCCTCGCCGTACCGGAAGTTACCCGTCGCGGTGATCGTGAAGATCGACATCGGCTTCGCGCTCAGCTCGGCCCGGTCGCGACGGAACAGCTGCATCATGTCGCGCATGCGCGGCACGCCGTGTTCGGTGAACGCCCCAGAGACCATCGGCTTCTTCGACGTCGTGAGCAGCATGTACAGGCGCCACGCGTCCGACACCTGCGACTCGATGTCCTTGTTGGTCGAGAACGCGGTCGCCAGGTAGGCGATGTGCTCGAGCCCGTCGCAGAGCCGGGCATATTCGATGAAGTCGGTCGAGTTCGAGAGGCGTGTCTCGCCGGTGCGATGGTCGAGGATCTTCAGGCCGCTCGAGCCGGGCACGTAGTGGACGTTGTTGCCGCCCAGTTCCGCGTGGGGTTGGCCTTCACGGTTATAGAGCGTGAACGACTTGGGGGCCGTGGCGATCGCGCGATCGACGATCTCCGGCGGGAACAGGACGCGGGTGCCGTCCGCCGTGGTCTTCAACCCGTGGTCGAGCAGGCGTTTGCGCATCCCGGGTCCGCGGATGTCGATGCCCGTTTCGGCGAGGATGCGCTTGGCCTCCGTGACCACCTTGGCGCACAACTCGGGGCTGATGACGTTCAGCGTCGGTCTCATCCTGCTTCTCCCGCGGGGCCCGGCGTGGGGGCTCCTTGTCTCGCTCGATTGGCGAACCGGTGATTATCCAAGGGCAGTTCGTCTTAAGCTACTCCGTGAAGCCGCTCGGGTCGGCCATCGTCGGCTATAGTCCCCTCTCAACCGGGGGAAGCCATGATGACATCACGCAACGTCACGCTGCAGGTCAACCGCGGCTCGCACGGCGAAACAAGGGTGACGGAGGCAGAGATGCCGCCTCTCGCTTCCGGCCGGGTGCGCTTTCGGGTCGAGCGTTTTGCGCTCACCGCGAACACGGTGACCTACGCCACGACCGGCGATACGCTCGGCTACTGGGACTTCTTTCCGACCGGCGAGCCGCGCTGGGGTTGCGTGCCGGCCATGGGCTGGGCAGAGGTGGTCGAGTCACGGCACCCCGACGTATCGACCGGCGGTCGCTACTACGGCTGGTACCCGATGTCCCGTTACGTCGACATGACCGTAACGCCGACCACGGATGGCCTGCGTGACGAAGGGCCGCATCGAGCCGCCCACGCTCCCGTCTATCGCGCTTACACCGCGACAACCCGCGACACGCTTTACCAGGCAGGGACCGACGCGGAAGATCGCCACGCGCTACTGCGCGGACTGTTCCTCACCGGTTGGCTCGCCGAAGACTTCTTCGCCGACAACGACTGGTTCGGTGCGCGCCGCGTGCTGGTGTTGTCCGCATCGAGCAAGACGGCAATCGGCTTTGCGCACTGCGCAGATGCGCGTGCCGGGATCGAAGTCATCGGCGTGACCTCGTCGCGCAACCATGCTTTCACGCATGCGCTCGGTTGCTACGACGAAGTGGTCACCTATGACGACGTGGCAGCCATTCCGCGGGGCACGCCGATCGTATCGATCGACATGGCCGGCAACGGACCGGTGCTGGCGTCGGTCCACGCGCACTTCGGCGACCAGTTGCAACATTCGATGGCCATTGGCCGCAGCCATCACGAAGCGCCTGCACGCCTGTCGGGCATGCCCGGGCCGAAGCCGGTGTTCTTCTTCGCGCCGACGCAGGTCAAGAAGCGCGTGCAGGACTGGGGTCCGCGCGGCTACCAGGAGCGAGTCGTCACGGCGTTGAGTGGCTTCGTCGCGTGGAGTTCCAAGTGGCTGCGTGTGCGGCAGTCGCGCGGCGCCGCGGCCGCGAAGGCGACGTGGAGCGAAGTGCATGCGGGTCGGGTGGCGCCCGAGATTGGCCACATGGTTTCGCTCTGGGACTGACGACAAGCGCATCGAGCCCCGCTCAGGGAAAGTCGCGATCGACTCGTTCGGCCAGCTCGCGCAACTGAGGGGAGAAAGGATGACACCATGACGACACCACTGGTTTTCGCCCCGGCCGCCACGCGGCCCTTCGCCGAGCGCATGGTCGCGGCGCTCGGCATGCCACTTGCGCCGATGGAGGAACGCGAGTTCGAAGGCGGCGAGCACAAGACGCGTCCGCTGGTGAGCGTCCGTGATCGCGACGTGTTCGTCGTGCAATCCCTGAGCGGGGATAAATCGGGCAGCGCGAACGACCGGCTGTGCCGGCTGCTGTTCTTCATTGCCGGTTTGAAGGACTGCGGCGCACGGAGGGTCACCGCATGCCTGCCGTACCTCTGCTATGCGCGCAAGGACCGGCGCACCAAGGAGCGCGACCCGGTCACGTTGCGCTACGTGGCGCAATTGCTCGAGGCAGTCGGCACCGACCATGTCCTCGCGCTGGACGCGCACAACCTGGCAGCCTTCGAGAACGCGTTTCGCTGCCCCGTCGACCACCTCGAGGCCACGCCCCTGGTGGCCCGCCACCTGGCGCAGACACTCGGGCCGGAACCGGTCACCATCGTGTCGCCGGATTTCGGCGGCGCGAAACGCGCGCAGCGACTGCAGGAGCTGCTGGCCGTCCATGCGCGGCGTGACGTTGGCTTTGCGCTGCACGAGAAGCGTCGTAGCAGCGGCGTCGTCAGTGGCGACCTGCTCGTCGGCCCAGTCGCGGGTTGCCATGTCGTGATCTTCGACGATCTCATCAGTGCGGGCTCGACGATCCTGCGCGCGGTGCAGGCGTGCCGCGAGGCTGGGGCAACGCGCGTGGACGCCTGTGCGACGCATGGGGTCTTCATGCCCGAGGCCCAGCGCCTGCTGGGCCCGGAGGGCCCGGACCAGCTCATCGTCACCGATTCGATCCTGCCGACGCGCCTCGTCCCGGCGGCCGGTCAGCGCGCGCCGGTCATCCTGCCGGCGTCGGGATTGTTCGCGGAAGCTGTGCATCGCATCGTGAGCGGTGGGTCCGTCGTCGCGTTGCGCGAACTCGAAGCCGCAAAGGGCTGATTTCGTTCAGTCGAGACCACGAGCGGCGTCTTCCAGCGCGAGGCGCACGTAGACGTCGGCGAGATCGAGCCATTGATGCGGCGTGCCGCCATCCGGTTCGGAGGCGCGCCAGACATAGAGCTTGGCGCGCGTCGTCGCGCGGTGGCTGCGGTAGAAGTGGAGCAGGGCGTCCGTCGCGTGATCGGCGAGCTGTGCCAGACAGCCATGCAGTAGCGCGCGTCCGGTCGCTTCATGGCCGATGCGCGCGCACTCCAGGTGCAGGAAGCTCAGTTCCTCGGCGCGATCGAGCAGCCGGAGATCGCGATCGAACTCCAGGCAGTCGATGATCGCCGGCGAATCGTCGAGGTAGACATGCTCCGGCCGCAGGTCGCCGTGCGCCTCCACGACGCAGCCGCCGTCGGCGCGCCGCGCGAGTAGCGACGTATGCTTCGCGATGAATTCCCTCTGCAGCGCGAGGAGCGTTTCGATTCCGGCGATACCCGCGGGCGCCAGTACTCGCTGGTTGGCCTCGACCTGCCGCCCGACGCGGGCCACGAACGCCGGCCCATCGTTGATTGCCGGCGCGGCCGCCCGATAGAAATCAGCGAGCAGGCGCACGACCGGTCGCAGCGATTCCGGGTTGACCGATCCCTGCGCCAGCCGCGCGTCGAGGAGGCGGGTCCGATCGAGACGCCGCATGCAGACCAGCCAGTCCACGATCTCGCCCTGACCGTCGATCGCCATCCGGCCGCTGGCGGCCAGCGTCAGGGACGCGGTGCCGAGATAGACGTCGGGCGCGAGCCGTCGGTTGAGGCGGATCTCGTCGAGGGAGTCGATTCGACGGGCCTCGAGCGAGCCGTAGTCCATCGTGTCGCGGCGGACCGGCTTGCGCAGCTTCCAGGCGCGGTCGCCGATCAGGAAGACCCAGGCGAAGTGAGTCTCGATCGCTTCGTCGTCGCGCCCGCAGCAGCCGCGCAGGAATGCGACCTTTGCGTCCAGTGTCGGAGAGTCAACCGGCATCAGGGTTGAGCATAGCACTAGGCAAAACTGCGAATGGTCGGCTGGCGGCCGTGGTGGAACATGAACCTGCAGCGAACGGTGACTTGCCATGACGTACAGGTTCCAGGATCGAACGGACGCCGGCAGGGCCTTGGCCGCCCTGCTTACCCGCTACCAGGCTGACGCGAACGCGATCGTGCTTGCGTTGCCTCGTGGCGGCGTGCCGGTGGGTTATGAAGTGGCGACAGCACTCGGCTTGCCGCTCGACGTGCTGGTCGTGCGCAAGCTCGGAATGCCGTCACAGCCGGAGCTCGCAATGGGTGCCGTGGCCAGCGGCGGCGCGGTCGTCCTGAACGAGGACGTGTTGCGCTACCTGCCCAGGGGCAGCAACGCGGTCGAGCAGGTCAAGGCGCGCGAACTGCAGGAACTGGTCCGGCGCGAGAATTCCTACCGTGGCGACCGGCCTGCGCTGCAGATGCGCGGTCGCACGGGCATCCTCGTGGATGACGGACTCGCGACTGGCGCGACGATGGAAGCTGCCGTGCGCGCCCTGCGTACCCTGGATGCGGCGCGCATCGTGGTGGCAGTGCCAGTCGCGTCGATCGAAGCCCGCGGTCGCATCGCCGCCGTGGCGGACGAGGTCGTCTGTCTGCAGGCCCCTCCGTTCTTCAGCGCAGTCGGCCAGTGGTACGAGCGTTTCGACCAGACCGAAGACGACGAGGTTCGGGAATTGCTGGCCCGGTCCCGGGCGACGTTCTCCGCCGGCAGCGAGACGTAAGCCACCGGGTGGTCTGCCGCGGACCGGGGCCCAGTGTCCCTGCGCTGAACGAACGGGTCAGTTGTTTCAGGGATCGCGCGGAAAGCGCTGCGTCCAGCGCTTCTCCCGCAGCAGCCTGCCGTTCTCCTAGACCCGCCGCTCACCGGCGCCGCGTCGAGCGTCATCGCTGAGGTGCTGGGCTACGGTCATCTGCCGCTCCATCGGGCGCAAGTCTCGGTGTGCTATCCCGGCTATCCGCAACCGATGCCCGGAGAGAGTGAAAGCGGGTTCCGTTTTCGCCGCGAGCGCGACGCCGCGCACGTCGACGGCCTGCTGGCCGACGGTCCCGCGAAGAGGCGCTTCCTGCGCGAACCACATGCCTACATCCTCGGCCTGCCGCTGGCGGTGGGCGAGGGCGGTGCCTCGCCGCCCGTGCTGTGGGAGGGCTCGCACCTGTTGATGCGCTCCGCTTTCCAGCAGGCCTTCGCCGGTCACGGTCCCGCAACCTGGTGCAACATCGATCTCACCGGGATCTATGCCGAGGCACGCCGGGCTGTCTTCAGTGCCTGCCGCCGCGTGGTGATTGAGGCGCGACCGGGCGAGGCGATTCTCTTCCACCGCCATCTGCTGCACGGCATGGCGCCGTGGGCCGACGGCGCCGTCGCGCCGCGGCACGGTCGCGTCATTGCCTACTTCCGGCCGCAGTTCGCGTGGTTCGACCCGTGGCTGGATGACGCGAGGCCGTGATCGCATTTCACCCCGCTACGGCGCGTCCCTTGTCGGTTGCCCCGGTCTCCCAACCTTCGAGCTGGCGTCCCACCGGCAACTCGCGCACCCGCACTCCGGTAGCCGCGAAAATCGCATTCGCGATCGCGGCACCCGCAGGCGGAACGCCTGGCTCGCCGATGCCACCCGGCGATCCCTCGCTCTCGACCACGTGCACGTCCACGACGTGCGGTGACGCCCGCATGCGAGCGACGCGGTAGTCGTCGTAGTTCGACTGCTCCACCTTGCCCTCGGCGAAGGTGATCCCGCTGTAGAGCGTGTTGCTCATCCCCATGATGAGCGCACCCTCCATCTGTGCCTTCACACGGTCGGGGTTCGCGACGAAGCCAGCATCGACTGCGACGGTCGCGCGCGGCACGAGCACCGTTCCATCCGGCTTCACCTCGACCTCGACGACCATCGCCACGTACGACAGGAAGCTGCGATGCACCGCGATGCCGCGACCACGGCCGCGCGGGAGCGGCGTGTCCCAGCCGCTGCGCTGCTTCACCGACTCGACCACGCGACGCGCGCGGGCCGTATCGAGCGGTTGCTCCGCCCACGGCGCTCCGTAATAGGTTTCGCCCGAATCGACCAGCCCGGCCTTGGACAGGTCGACCTTGCGATCCGGGCCGATGAGTTCGAGCAGGAAGGCCGCCGTGTCCTTGCCGCCCGCGCGCGCGAGTTCGTCGACGAACGAACCGATCGCGAATCCGTGATGGATCGCGTTCACGCTGCGGTACCAGCCGATCCGCGCGTGCGCCACGGCGGGGCAGACTTCGACGCTCATGTTCGGCACGTCCCATGGCACGTCGCTGGCGCCGTTGGTCAGTTCGTCCGGCGTGGGGCCGGCCAGGTTCGGCGCGAAGGTCGCGCTGATCGATGGGTACGCCGAACGATGCAGCCAGGCGGTGATCTTGCCTGCCTCATCGAGCGCGGCCTCGAAGCGATGAGCAGCGACGGCGTGATAGTACGAGTGACGCATGTCGTCCTCGCGGCTCCATTGCACGCGCACCGGGGCGCCGGTCTCGCGCGCAAGGTAGGCGGCCTCGCAGATGAAGTCCGGCTTGGACTTGCGGCCGAATGCGCCGCCCAGCAGCGTCACATTCACCGTGACGTTGGCCTTGTCGACCTTGAGGTACTCGGCAATCGTGTTGCGCGCATCATTCGGGGACTGCGTCGGTGCCCAGGCTTCGACCTTGCCATCCTGCACGCGTGCAATCGCCGCCATCGGCTCCATTTGCGCGTGCGACAGGTACGGGACGTGGTACTCGGCGCTGACCTTGCGCTTCGCGGCCGCAAGGGTTGCTGCGACATTGCCGTTCGTGCGGCCCGGCTTGCCGGGCGCGCGGATGCTCGCCTCGAGCACCGCCTTGTACGTCTTCGAATCGTGCGAACCGTTCGGGCCCGGGTCCCACGTGATCTTGAGCGCATCGCGCCCACGGAATGCGGCCCATGTGTTCTTCGCAATCACGGCGACCCCGCCGAGCGGCAGGAATGCACCAGGGATCGGGGTCTCCGGGATGCGCACGATGCGTTCGACGCCGGGCACCTTGCGCGCCTCGGTGTCGTCGACCGCCAGGGCCTTGCCGCCCCAGACCGGAGGACGTGCGATTGCAGCGAACTTCATGCCGGGCAGCGTCAGGTCGGCGCCGTAGACGGCAGTGCCGGTGGTCATCGGCACGAGGTCGATCGACGGCATCTTCTTGCCCTGCCAGCGTCGCTCGTCGGGTCGCTTGATGCGCACGCTCGTCGGTGCGGGCATTGCGACCGTGCGCGCGGTCTTGACGAGCGCACCGAACGACTTCGTGCGGCCGGTGGGGCGGTGCACAACCTCGTGCTGCCGTGCGAACACGTCGGCTATGCCAACGTCCCATTCCTTGGCTGCCGCCGCTTCGAGGAGCGTGCGCGTCGTCGCGCCGGCCTCGCGGTATTTTGGCAGGAAGTCACGGATGCTGGTGGAGCCGTCGGTGTTCTGCGAGCCGTACATCGGGTCGCCCACCGCCTGCTCGACGCGGCACCTGGCCCAGTCGGCTTCCATTTCGTCCGCGATGATCATCGGCATGGTGGTGCGGATGCCCTGGCCCATTTCCGAGCGGTGGCAGACGATCGTGACGATGCCATCTTCGGCGACCCGCACGTAGACATGTGGCGACCATGGGTCGGCGGCGATGCCTGCCGCAAGCTCGGCGGCCTCGAGGCGACGCAAGCCGCCGGGCCCGAATGCGATGACCAGACCACCGAGCCCGAGGAGCTGGATCAAGGTGCGGCGCTGCAGGTCTTGCGGTCGATCGGTGATTTCCTGGGTCGCATCGAGTGGGGTG
Organism: Steroidobacteraceae bacterium; assembly: GCA_049687035.1. GTDB lineage: Bacteria > Pseudomonadota > Gammaproteobacteria > Steroidobacterales > Steroidobacteraceae > RPQJ01. The sequence goes on along the minus strand of JBAVIQ010000479.1, from coordinate 4,767 downwards.
GGTTTCTCAGCCGGTGCCTGAGGTGCGACTGCACGACGCACCCACGGCAGGAACTCGTTTGCGCTCATGAGCTCTTCTCCGCCGCGGCCTTGATCGCCGCGCGAATGCGTGGATAGGTGCCGCAGCGGCAGACGTGGCCGTTCATCGCTGCGTCGATGTCCTCGTCGGTGGGCTTCGGCTTGCGCTGCAGCAGACCGGCGGCCTGCATGATCTGGCCGGGCTGGCAGAACCCGCACTGCGGCACGTCGATCTCGCGCCAGGCGACTTGCAGGGGGTGCTCGCCGGTCGGGTGCAGACCTTCGATCGTGGTGACCGCCGCGTCCTGGAGCTCGGACATCAGCGTCTGGCAGGCGCGGACGGGTTTCCCGGCCACGTGCACCGTGCAGGAGCCGCACTGTGCGATGCCGCAGCCATACTTGGTCCCGGTCAGCACGAGTTCGTCACGCAGGAACCAGAGCAGTGGCATGGTGGGATCGCCGTCGAACGTACGACGCGTGCCATTGACGGTCAGTGTGATCATGGGGACTCCTGGGCGGGTGCCTGGGGACGGAAGTTCGTTGTCTGGTCAGTGCTTCGGCTTGACGAACCTGAGCGTCATGCGGTCGCTTTCGCCGATGGCCGCGTACTTCGCCTTGTCCTTGTCGCCCATGGCAAACGTCGGAGGCAAGGTCCACACGCCTTCCTGCCATTCGGTCGTGTCTTTCGGGTTGGCGTTGATCTCCGAGGTGCCCGCGAACTGGAATCCTGCCTTCTCAGCGAGCGCGCGCACGGTCGAAACCTTGATGTAGCCGCTCTCGCGTTCACGTTCTGCGCCGGCGGACTCAGGCAGGCGATGATCCTCGATGCCAAGCACGCCGCCCGGCTTGAGCATGGCGAAGATTTCGCGGAACGCGGCTTCGCTGTAGTCGGACTTCTCCGCCTGCATGTAACCCATCTTCCAGTTGTGCACGTTGCGGAAGGTGAGTACGACGTCGGCGGTGCCGGGCGCGACGCCAGTACCGCCAAGCACGGTCGGGAAGTTCGCGCGCTCGATTTTGCCGTAGAGCGCAGGGTTAGCATCGAATCGCTTGGCCATCGATTCGGAGCCCTTGCCTGCGGGTGCGGCGGCGATCAGCTTGCCCCTCTCGGCGAGGTAGGGAGCGAGGATCTCCGTGTACCAGCCGCCGCCAGGCCACAGTTCGACGACGGTGTCCGTCGGCTTGACGCCGATGAAGCTGAGCGTCTCGACGGGGTGACGGTATTGATCGCGCGCACGGTTAGCTTCACTGCGCTGCGTGCCGGCCACGGCTTGCTCGAGCGCCTTGTGTGCCGCCTGATCCAATCCGGCCTGATCCTCGGCGTGCAGTATTGTTCCACCGAACAAGCCGACGCCGGCAAGCGTTGCAGCGATGATGGACAGACGCATGGTTTCCTCCTGCTACCGAATGATTTCTCAGTCGCGCAGCATGGGCGGCGCTGCCAACGGACGCAAGTCTTGCGCTCGCCGCGCGGGGCGCCGAGCGTGCCGGGTTATGGGGTTGGCGCCTGCTGCAGGGTGACCCACGCCACGACAGGCAGGTGGTCGCTCGGCCACTGGTCGCCCTGTCGGAAGGTAACGACCTCCGTTGCACGCACGTCGATCGCGCCGCGCGCCAGAATCCAGTCGATCCGCTCGCCTGCGCGTCGCAACGGGCCGAAACCCGTGAAAGAATTCGCGTCCTCGTTGCGTCGTTCCTTCGCCGCGAACCAGGTGTCGGTCAGGCCGGCTTCCTTCGTGAGGATGTCGTAGGCCCGGTTTGCCACCGCGATGGAGTTGAAGTCGCCTGCCAGGAACAGCGGCAAGTCTGCCGGCAGCCTGCCGATCCGCTGCCGAATCAGCTCCGCCGCTTTCTCACGCGCCACTTGCACCTCGTGATCGAGGTGGGTGTTCCAGAAATAGAACTCACGTCCCGTGACGCGGTCACGGAAGCGCGCCCAGGTGACCATCCGTCGCACGTTGTTGCCCCAGGTGCTCGACGCGATCACCTCCGGCGTGTCGCTCAGCCAGAAGTGGTCGTACTCCAGCGGCTCGAACCGGTCACGACGGTAGAAGATGGCCATGAATTCACCGTGGCTGCCGCCGTCCCGTCCGAGGCCGATCCAGTCGTAGTCCGGCTGGTCGGCGGCGATGTCCTTGAGCTGCTGGTACAGCCCCTCCTGCGTTCCGATCAGGTCGGGCTGGTAACGGTCCAGCAGCGCCTTCACGACGGGACGCCGATCAGGCCAGGCGTTGGGAGCTTTGCTGCTGGCAAACCGCAGGTTGTACGTGGCGATCACGAGCTCGCTGGCGCTCGCTCGAACGGTGTCCGCCGCACTCGCCACGGCTGGCTGCAGGGAACTGGTTGCCAGAATGCCGAGGAACAGGCGTCGTGAAATCATCGGCTGCCTCCGGTCACTGCACCACGAACACCACTGCGGTCCGCGCCGGAACGGTGAAGTGTCCGCCCGCAGCGTCGTAACTCGCCTGCTCTGCCGCTCGTCGATCGGTTGCACCGGATGCGCGGTGCACCGGGTGCGGCACGTAGCGCTTGTCGCGCTCGCCATCGAACTGCAGGGTGTGCGGTTCGGTATCGACGTTGACGAGATACAGCACCTCGCTGAAGTTGGCTCCCGGATACCCGCGGCCCTGCAGGTGCCCGGCGATCACCTCCGGGATCTGCTGCGGACCCGTGTTCAGGAAGCGCAGGCGCTCCATGACGTCAGCGGCGCTGCGCAGCCGGAACAACGTCGAACTCGAGCGGATGCGCAGCAGGTCGTTGAATGCGCCACTGCTCCACGCAATGTCGGCGGGCGCCGGCTTGAGCCGGGAATCGGCGAGTCGCGGCCGCATCAGCGGCCAGCTGGGGGCGTTGTCCCGCGCCGGCGGCAGACCCGTGCCGAAGTAGTTGTCCTGTCCGGTCCAGTCGATGCGGTTGAACCAGTCGCCGGAGTCGAAGCTGTTGCGATCCATCGACTTGCTGCGCAGCAGTTCCATGCCCGCGTGGAAGTAGGCGATGCCCTGGCTGAATGCGTTCAGCGCCGCAGCCAGGATCTGCACGCGCGCGCGCTCGGCGGTCGACGTGCCGAGCGGCAACTTGAAGGCGTTCAGGTCGTAGAGTGTCTGGTTGTCGTGGTTCTCGACGTAATTGACCACTTCTGCCGGCGATGTCACGTATCCGGCGGGCTGGCTATCCCCGTACGGTATCTGCGCGAGTGGCAGTTCGTGGCCGTCGAACGTGGGCAGTCGGAAGTTGCGCAGCGATCCCGCAAGTCCGACCCGCACCATATCCGCTGTTCGCATCAGGTCCGTCACGGTCACGTCGGTGGGGGCGTCGGCATTGCGGTCGTAGTGCAGTCCATTGACGTAACCCTGCACGCTGACCTGGCGTGCATCGCCGTCGCCGGCTCCGCCGCCGCGAATCGCGTCACGCGCGCGGTCGCTGAACGTCGCGATGCCGCTGCCGTTGAGCCCGAGCTGTGAGGCCTGTACGAAGCGCACACCGTCGGCGACTTCGCCGAAATTCCAGCCTTCGCCGATCAGCAGCACGTTACGCCCGGTCGCGGCGTTGACGCGCGATTGCAGCTCTTCCATTGCCGCCCGGGGCTGGTGACCCATCAGGTCGAAGCGGAACGAGTCGATCCGGTAATCGCGCGCCCACGTCACCGCCGAGTCGAGCATGAGCTTCGCCATCATGCGGTGTTCAGTCGCCGTATTCGCGCAACAGGTCGACGTCGAGACGCGGCCGGCCTCGTCGAGGCGATGGTAGTAACCAGGCACGATGCGATCGAGCACGGACCAGCGGTCCTGCCCGGACGCGTAGGTGTGGTTGTAGACGACGTCCATGCCCACCCGCAGGCCAGCGCGGTGCAGTGCCTGCACCATGCGCCGGAACTCGACGATGCGCACCGCGCCGTCGGCGGGATCTGTCGCATAGCTACCTTCGGGCGCGGTGAAGTGCACCGGGTCGTAACCCCAGTTGAAGCAGTCGCGCGCGCTCACCGCGGACACGGCCTGCTGTTGCGACTCGCCGTCGCGCAGGCCGGCCGGGGAAGGCGTCACGCAACCCAGTTCCGGCACCGAGCCGAAGTCGAACACGGGCAGCAGGTGGACGTCGGTGACGCCAGCCGAGGCGAGCGCTTGCAGATGCCGCATGCCGTCCGTGTCGTCGAGCGTGAAAGCGAGGTACTTGCCGCGGTAATCGGGTCGTACCGTGGCATCACCGATCGAAAAATCGCGCACGTGCAGTTCGTAGATCACGGCGTCGGTGGCTGCCTGCACGCGGGTCGGGGCCGGCGTCCGGTCCCAGCCCGGCGGCTGCAGTTGCGGCGATTGCAGGTTCGCGATGTAGCCACGACGCGAATCGGTCGTCAGGCTGACGGCGTAAGGATCCGTCACTCGGTTGCGCACGAGACCGACGCCGTCAACGTGCACGTCGACAAGGTACGTGTAGTAATCGCCGGAGAGATCCCGATCGATGACTGCGGACCAGACGCCGCTCTGCGCGTCGCGCTGCAGTTGCTCCAGCATGTACGCGGGCCCCGCGCCGTCCCGGTGCAGGCACAGCGCCACGTTGCGCGCGGTTGCTGCCCATAGCGCGAACTTCGTGCGACCGGCCGCAACTGTCGCACCAAGCTCCACGTTCGCGGCCGCCGCGTACAGTTCGTCCAGTGCACCGGGTGACTGCAGCCGCGTCGCGCGCATCACCTGGCCGTCGGCGTCTTCCTGTACCAACAGCAGCTGCTCTTGCTGGAGTTTGCGCAGGGCGTCGG
>JBAVIQ010000478.1:0-1933 GCA_049687035.1 Steroidobacteraceae bacterium | reverse complement strand
ATGGATGGGTTTACGGCGTCCCGACGAACGACTCCGGGACGCCCGATCGGCGCGAACACGCTACAGCACCGTTCTGCTCGCTCCTGATCTTGCTTGCTCAACCGCGCTCGGCGCGGTCCGATGTCTGAGCGACGCAGCGTTGCGCGCGAGTCAGGTATCGCGCGGCGCGTAATACAGCTCGACGCCTTCGCGGCCCACCAGGCTGCCTAGCCGTTCGATGAGCTCGCGCGAAGGCCGCACCTTCCACTGCTCGCCGAACTGCAGGATCGCCGCGGCATCGCCTGTCGCATACCGGATGGCGACGTTGCAGCGTCCACCCTGGCTCGGCTTGAGGGCCTGCTCGAGCGCGGCAACGAGCTTGCTGGCATCCCCATTCTTTGCCTTGGCGGCCGGCCAGCGCAACACGAGGTTGCGGGCGTACTGTTCGCGCGCCTGGTCGACGTCCATGATCTTCTTCGCGCTAAGGCGCCAGTCGTCGATGAAGTCGTCCCAGCGCAGGCCGCCCTCCACCACGAGGATCGCGTCCTTCGAGACCAGCGAGCGGAACTGCTGGTAGACGTCCTCGAACATCGTGACCTCGAGCCGGCCACTGCGGTCGTCGAGAATGAAGCTGGTACGCCCGCCTCGCTTGCGGATCTCGAGCACGAGCCCGGCGACGGTGACGCTGCGCCCCGGGCCGCGCCATGGGTTGCCCTTCTCCTCGCCCCCGGCGCCGACCGGCTTGGCACCGCCGACGTCAGCGATGCGCCCGCTGGTGATCGGCCGCAGCTCGCGTTCGTATTCGGCAATCGGATGGCCGGTGAGATAGAGACCGAGCGTTTCGCGCTCGCCCGTGAGGCGAACGGCCTCGCCCCATTCGGGCAGGGTCTCCTGCATCAGCTTGGAGTCGGCCGCGTCAGCCTCGGCCGCAACCCGTGTCGCTGCGGCGGGCGCCGGCTCAGCGAGTCCGAACAGGTCTTCCTGCCCGGCTGCCTTGGCGCGGGTCGACTGGTCGGCGGCCTGCATTGCCGCCGGCAACTGGTGCATGAGCGTCGAGCGGTAGCGCATGCCGCCCATCGAGTCGGCGGCGCCGGAGCGGATCAGCGCCTCGAGCACGCGGCGATTGACCTTGTTGAGATCGAGCCGACGGCAGAGGTCGCGCAGGTCGCGGAAACGACCGCTCTCGTTGCGCTCCTCGAGCATGTTCTCGACGGCCGCCTGCCCCACGCCCTTGATCGCGCCGAGGCCGTACCGGATCGACTTCGGTCCCGACACGGTAAACATGTACTGCGAGGCATTGACGTCGGGCGGCTCCACGGTGAGTCCCATCCGGTTGCACTCGTCGATGAGTGTGACGACCTTGTCGGTCTTGTCCATGTCCGACGACAGCACCGCTGCCATGAACGCCGCCGGGTAATGCGTCTTGAGCCAAGCCGTGTGGTAGGACAGCACGGCGTACGCGGCAGAGTGCGACTTGTTGAAGCCGTACCCCGCGAACTTTTCCATCAGGTCGAAGATGTGCACGGCGACGTTATCAGCGACACCCCGGGAGGTGGCGCCCGCGACGAAGATGGACCGCTGCTGCGCCATCTCCTCGGCATTCTTCTTGCCCATCGCGCGGCGCAGCAGGTCGGCGCCGCCGAGCGTGTAGCCGGCCAGCACCTGCGCGATCTGCATGACCTGCTCCTGGTACAGGATCACGCCATACGTGGGCTGCATGACTGCCGTCAGGTCCGGATGCAGGTAGTCGATGGGGCCGCTGGTGCGGCCGTGCTTGCGCGCAATGAAGTCGTCCACCATGCCCGACTGCAGCGGGCCGGGTCGGAACAGCGCGACCAGCGCGACGATGTCCTCGAAACAGTCCGGCTGCAACCGCCGGATCAGGTCCTTCATGCCGCGTGATTCGAGCTGGAAGACGGCCGTCGTTTCGCAGCGCTTCAGCAGCGAGTAGGTC
>JBAVIQ010000477.1:0-5926 GCA_049687035.1 Steroidobacteraceae bacterium | reverse complement strand
ACAATGTGGGGTGGGCGTTCGATGGTCACTTGGGAGATAGCTGGATGAATTCACGGCCGCGGTGTCAAAGTTGCGGCATGCCGCTGAAGGCAGATCCAGGGGGCGGTGGAACAAATGCCGACGGAAGCTGCAGTGATGAGTACTGCAGCTTCTGCTATCAAGATGGCAAGCTCATCAACCCAGGGATGACCATTGATCAGATGCGCGCACTTATCATCGAAAAACTCGGCGAGAAAGGTTATCCGCGGTTCATCGCCAGGTTCTTTACCTTCGGCCTTGACAGGCTGAAGCGCTGGCGTGATCGCGACTAGCTATTCGCTGCATGTCGAGTCCCGTGGATGCAAGGTTCGCGACTCGTCGCCGCAACCGGCGGAGCGCGACCTGTCTGCTCGCGCAGTGCCGGGCGGTTGGCCGTTCTTCATTGCACGCGGATGCGATCACCGGATCATCGCCGAACAGGAACTGTCGCGGGCTTCCGGCCGATTGCGAAGTGGTTGCGTGCTCGATCGAGGAACATCTGATGTACAGCTCTTCTGAGAGCTGGGTTCATTGCCAGAGACAATGGCGTGTCGTACATGACGCACAACAGGCAGTTGACCACCGGTCGACATCCGGCGCACTTCCCGACAGCTTCGCTGCAACCCGGGCCAGATTCGCCGAGCAGCAGCAATCTGCGGGCGAGTAGGATGCAGACGTGGGCTCCTGTTTCGATATTCCGCTGGCTCCCGCTCAGGCACGCGTTGGTTTTAAACACGACGGGGTCATTGAGCTTGATCGCGAGGCAAGGTTCCACGTTCCATCAATCGGAGAATGGCGATGCTTCGACTGCAACCTCTTGACGAGAAGGTGCCGATCTTTCAGCAACTCGGCACGGACGTGTCACCCGTGGTTCTAGTGAACGTGTTTCAAGTGGCGGAGGCAGACATTCCCGACTTGCTGAAGGCATGGGAAGCCGACGCTAACTGGATGAAGGCGCAGCCTGGCTATATCTCGACCCAGTTACATCAGGGAATCGCAGGCAGCACCACATTCATGAACTATGCGCTGTGGGAGTCTGTCGCGCACTTCCGGGCAGCGTTCACACACCCGGAGTTCAAGCAGGCGCTCGGTCACTACCCATCTTCGGCCGTGGCGTCTCCGCACCTTTTCACGCGACTGACTGTCCCCAATCTGTGTGTCGGGCCGTAGGGACAAGCACTCCTGGATGCGTGAGCACGCAGTTCTCGACGATGCATGCGCTGTGGGCGTGAACTGCGCTCACCAGCACATTCAGTCCTGCTCGTCAGCGCGCATTGGGCGCAAACTGTCTCGGTGGCGGGAATCGCAGTGCTGGTCACGTACTACCTGATCATCACCGGCAACGTCGTGGCGGCCTAGCCATTCACTGCAGCCGACGTTAGGCTGCAGACTGTGACGGGCGCAACCCTCACTGGAAACGTGCCAGGGTCGCAAGTAACCGCGTCAGTTTGGCAGCACGGAGGAAGAGCGGATGGCCACCGGGGAATGCAATTGCGGCGCAGTCCAATTCGAGATTGACGCGGATCTCGCTGGCGTCTTTGTGTGCCACTGTTCGATCTGTCGCCGGTCCACCGGGAGCAATGGCATCGCGGTGGTCGTCTTTCCAAAGGGCCAGTTCCGGTGGATCCGGGGCGAACAGCACGTCGCAAGTTGGCAGAAGCCGCACGCGGACTGGCAAACCTGGTTTTGCAGTATCTGCGGCTCTCCCGTGCCAGGCGAGAACGACGCGACGAGAATGTTCGCGCCGGCGGGTTCCATCACCCAGGGGGGTGACGAGCTCAGGGTCATCCACCACGTCTGGGTGGGCTCGAAGGCCGTCTGGGACGAAATCGGCGACGCGGGGCAGCAACACGTCGAGGGATTCCGTGGCTGACCTCCCGGACATGCTGATGCAGCATGAGCAAATGCAAATTGCCAGGGCCAACGGCGGAGTGGCGAGGTTGTCGGGAAGGCGCTTGCAGGGTTCGTACTCGTGCTGCAACCTGACAACGCGCTTGAGCACGGGCGTTCGACATCCATAGGTCAGGCATGGACCTGTATCTTGTCCTCAAGCTCCTTCATGTCATGGCGGTGGTTGCCTTCCTTGGCAACATCGCTACGGGTCTCTTCTGGCATGCCCATGCCGCTCGTACGCGCGATGCCAGGCAGCTCGCTCACGCCATGGACGGCATTATCCGGAGCGACCGCATTTTCACGGTGCCAGGCGTAGTTGGAATCATCGTCACTGGCGTCGGCGCTGCGATCTACGGCAACTATCCTCTGCTGCGTACCGGCTGGATTCTCTGGACCATTATACTTTTCTCGATTTCTGGGCTGGTCTTCGTGATCCGTGTGGCGCCACTCCAGCGGCAGCTGCGTGCCCTCGCCAAAGCGGCAGTCGAGTCCGGCACTTTCGAGTACGCTCAGTACCGTGCTGTAGCCGTTCGCTGGGAAGTGTGGGGTGCCGCGGCACTACTGACGCCGTTGGCAGGGCTGGTGCTGATGGTGCTGAAACCAAGCCTGTAGGTGCGGGCCGCGACCAGGTTGTCCCATGGGGACCCGGTGGGTGCAGAACGAAACCAAGCAGGTTTCGCTGCAGGCAGCACAGACCTGCATTCCGCTGGCGAAGTCTTCCGGTTCATGATCCACTTCGCGCGGTGGACGTACCCATCGGAGCATAGATGCTGCGCCGCGACTTTCTCCTCCTTTCGGCATTCAGCGTGGCCATGCCAGCCTTCGCGCTGTATGACCCGAAGCCCATAGGTGAAATCTCGCTGCTCGAGGGTGAGTGGCACGGAACGCTGACCTACAACGACTACAGCAGCCCCGGCAAACTGGTGACGCTGAAGACGCAGCTGTTCGCCGCGCTGAGTTCGCCCTCGGAGCTGGTGCTGCACTACGTGTACGACGATGGTCCCGGGAAGACCGTGTATTCGTATGAACGCATGAGGTTCCAGCCGGAGGGCAAAGCTATCGTTCTGGCATCGGGTGGCCCCGAACCGTCGGAGACAACGTATGCCGTGGTCTCGAACACGCGCGACGGCGACATGAGAAAAGGCATCTTCGAGGTCGCAGTGGGCACCGGAACGAATCGCTTCACGCTGGAGTTCGGCCCGCAGACTTTCGTGCAGAAGCACGAAGAGATCGAGGGCGCAGCTGCGCCCGTCTTTCGCAACGAGTACAGGTTCCGCCGAGCCGGGGTCTAGGCGCTGGCTCAGGCGCAACAAGGAGTTCTCGTGTTCAGGAAACTTACGGTCTCGATCGCTCTCGCCACGGCGATGCTCGCGTGCACGCTCCCCGGCAGATCCTCTGCTGATCCGGCACAGAAGGGCGACGACCTGACAGGCGCCTGGCGTGGAGCCGTCCAGTTCCTGTCGGGCGCATTTGCCGAGGTCAAGGATCTCGAGCTCATGTATGCGTTCAATGCGGGCGGAACCATGACGGAGTCTTCGAACTACGATGCCGTGCCGCCGGTCCCGCCCGCATACGGGGTGTGGAAGAAAGTCGGGGCTGGCACATACGAGGCCAGGTATCAGTTTTTCCAGTCCAGGACCGTTGCTGCTGCCGACGAACTCGTCAAAGCAGGGGGATGGGGGCCGGCCGGCTACGGGACCATTTCGCAGACGATCACGTTATCCGCGGACGGCAAGTCATTCGACTCGAAGCTCCATCTCGAGCTGTTCGGCCTGGATGGAAAGCCCGTGGCGGGTGGCGGCGACGCGACCGCCAAGGGAACGCGAATCGAATGAAGCAGGCTCTCCTGGCCGTCGACGTTCGGCACGAGCGCGCGGACACGGCACTCGAGTTTCAAAGTGAGGGCAGCCAATGATTTCCTCGATTGAGCAAGCGCCGCAGCGCTACGCACGGATTGGCGGCGTCCTGTACCTGGCGATCATCGTGCTGGGCATCTTCGGCGAGGTCTTTGTTCGCGGCACCCTGGTCGTATCCGGGGATGCGACGGCAACAGCCGACGCCATTGCGGCTTCGGAGTCCTTGTGGCGGGCTGGGATCGCCGGCGATCTGTTGATGCACGTACTCGACCTGCCGGTGATCGTGGTGCTCTACCTGCTGCTCAGGCCAGTCAGCGAGTCACTTGCGCTGCTGGCGACGTTTCTCAACCTGATCCAGACCGCCGTGCTCGTGGCCAATAAGCTCAACCTGCTGGCTCCTATCCTGTCGCTCGGGAACGCCAGTGGCCTGGAAGCCTTCACCCCGGAACAATTGCACGCGCTGTCCTACCTGGCCATCAAGGCACACGGATACGGTTTTGGCGTCGGGCTCATCTTCTTCGGGTTCGCGTGCCTGTTCCGAGGCTACCTGATCTTCAAGTCGGGGTACTTCCCCAAGGTTCTTGGACTGCTGATGGTACTTGCGGGAGTGAGCTACCTCACCAACAGCTTTGCATTGCTCCTTGCGCCGTCGCTGGCGTCGGCGCTGTTTCCCGTGGTCCTCATACCGGCCTTCGTCGGCGAGCTGAGTTTCGCCCTGTGGCTGGTCTTCAAGGGCGTGAACATCGAACAGTGGGCGCGCTGCACGACCAACTCCATCCCGGTGAAATCACCGACATGACGGCATCCGCCAGATTCTCATCCCGGCTTGACGCGTCCGTCAGCTGCACTCTCGCAGGAGTTTCCAGGTGAGCACCGAGGAAAGTCCGCGCCCGCCATTCCCGCCGTTCGACGCCGAAACGGCCGCGAAGAAGGTTCGTCTGGCCGAGGACGCCTGGAACACGCGTGACCCGGAGCGGGTGTCGCTCGCTTACACACCCGACAGCGTCTGGCGCAATCGATCGGAGTTTCTTTCGGGTCGTGAGGCTATACGACAATTCCTCGTGCGCAAGTGGAGCAAGGAGCTGGATTACCGGCTCATCAAGGAGCTGTGGGCTTTTTATGGCAACCGCATTGCCGTGCGCTTTGCCTACGAGTGGCACGACGACGCCGACAACTGGTTGCGCTCGTACGGGAACGAGAACTGGGAGTTCGACGACCGGGGATTCATGCGTCGGCGCATTGCCAGCATCAACGACCTGCCCATTCGGGAAAGCGACCGGAAGTTTCAGTGGCCACTGGGCCGTCGCCCCGATGGGCATCCGTCCCTGTCCGAGCTCGGCCTGTGATGGCCTGCGTCGCCGCAACCCTTTCCCGCACCAGCGCCGAACAGTAGATGTCGAACACTGATCGCTTCCGGGCTTACATCGCCGCTTACGCGCGAAAAGACCTGGCAGCGATCGATGCCTTGCTTGCTCCCGACGTCAGTCTCCGCGACTGGAACCTGTCCGTTCAAGGCAAGGCCGCTACGCTCGCCGAAACGGCAAAGAACTTTGCGGCGGCGGCGACTATAGATATCGACATCCTTGCCTTGTACAGCAGTGAGGATTCGGTCGCCGGCGAGCTGAAGATCGTGGTGGACCGACGCGACGAACTGCATGTGGTGGACGTCATCACGTTCAGCGCGCAGGGTGCAATTGTCAGCATCCGGGCGTACCTCGGCAGGGCGGAAGTGGCGCGCGCCCTGCAGGCTGCCATCGACGCCGAACGGTCGCACTAGTCATGCATCGCGTGCTCGCAACAATCGTGCTTTGTCTCGCGTTGATGCCCCTCCTGGGTGCAGAGACGAGTGCGCCGGATGCGGACGCGCCGCCGGCGTGGGCCTATCCCGTGAATCCGCCTGATCTCAAACCCGCGGTCGACGACGGCAGTTTGCGGCACGTTCCGGGAAGCACGCAGGCTTATACGCTCAGCCAGGTGCGCGACTTCTTCATGGCGCCGGATTGGCATCCGGACGACCATCCCGTCATGCCCGGCGTGGTGGCGATTGGCCGCAAGCCCGAGGTGTTTGCCTGCGGCTTCTGTCACCGCGCTGACGGCCAAGGCGGACCGGAAAACGCGAACATCGCGGGACTCCCCGCGGCCTACATCGTCCAGCAGAT
>JBAVIQ010000476.1:0-3714 GCA_049687035.1 Steroidobacteraceae bacterium | reverse complement strand
GTTCAGGCCTTGAGTTCGACCAACACCTCGCCGGACACGGGATCCGTCAGGCCGAGCCCATTGCCCAGGTCTACCAGCGTGTCACGGAACCGGTCGAGGTTTGCGATCATCACTGGCCGTGCCGACGCGATGCTCGCCATGTCGTCCCACTCGCCGACGAGGCAGTAGGCGCGCTCACCGGTCTTGATGAGCCCACCACGTCGCAGACCAGGAAAATCACGCTCGAGATGACGATGTGCATCCAGGAATTCCTGTTCGCGTCCTGGCTTCACCTTGAACCGGACCACGTTGTAGGCAGTCATGTGTCTCCTCCCGTCGTTCGATGTTTCCGGCGCCGCGCCTCAGGCCGCTGCGACCCTTCGCATCCAGTCCCGATTCAGCCTGGAGTTCGGCTTCAGAGCCAGCCGCTCGTTCAGCAGGGAGCGTGCGAGCCGGTACTGGCCCGACTTCTCAGTGGCCGCCAGCAGCGTCTGCGCGATGAGATCCCGCTGGGCATGCGATCCTCCGGCACGTGCCGCGATCGCCTTGACGGGAGCCAGTCGCTGGACGGTCTCGCCGTAGCGCCCCTCGGCGTAGGCGAGAATCCCTTCCGCCACGGGCAGTCCGACGGTTCGCGTCATCGTGCCGTTATCCGTCGAAGTCGCAGCGGTCTTGCTCATTACCGTCAGCAACCGCGCCGCGAGGTCACGACGCTCGGCGCCCGCGAAAGCCATCATCGCGTGGGTATCGTTGAACGAATACCAGCCATCGTCGATGCGCGGCTCCCAGGCTGCCGCCATGCGCTGCCAGCGGCTCCCGACGTCGACATTGTGCAGCTTGAGTCGCCACAGCAACGAGCTGGCATCGAGCATGTCCATGATCACGGTCGAGTCGCTGCCGCGGACTCGCGTGTCGTAGATCTTCAGAACTTCGTCCCAACGATGCTGATCGAAGTAATAAAGCGCCAGGTGCCACCAGTTGTGCACGGCAAAGAAGTTGTCGGGCGACCAGTCGTCGGATCGCGTCGAAAGCCAGGCCTGGCCGTCCTCGATTCGGTTGGTCATCTCCATGACATGAGCGACGGCATGAATCGCCCAGGCATCGCGCCGGTCGCTGGTGACCGCCCGCTGCCCGGCCTCCTCCGCCCGGGCATAGTCAGCCATTTCCTCGAGTCCGAACGCGTACATCCCCTGGTAATAGCCCTCGAGCCGGGATCGCTTCTCGATCGACGGCAGGCGACGTGCGACACGGTCACGCAACTCGCTCGACTGGCCGAGAAAGAAGTCGCCCTGGTGCGCCGCGAGCATCGCCAGTGCGTCGCTGGGCTCATCGACGAGAATGTCCTCCCAGATCGCGCAGGCGTCGTGCAGGCGCCCTTCGATCCAGGATTCGAGGCTGCGCAGGTGTTTGCGCTCGCGCTCGCAAGCGCCCTTTGCCACCGCTTTTCCCGCCGCGAGCGCCGCTTGGGCATCGGGCAGCAGCGACTTCTCGGTGCCGAGCACGCACAGCAGTCCCTTGAGTACGTGGCCCATGACGAGACCGGGGTCGATCGCCGTGGCTTGATCGACCTCGGCGACGGGATCGTTGTTGAAGACCATCAGCTTGGCGACGGCCGCGTCGTAGTGATGGAGCGCCGCGGGATCGCCGGCCGTCAGCGCAACACCGAACTGGTCGCGGTAACTCATGTGGCCCCCTGCTTTCAGTGGGAGCCGATACTACGCCCGCCACCTACAATCGGCACCTGCGCGCACAGACGCCGCCCTGGCGCTAAGGCACGGGCGAGGAAACGCCGTCCGTCGGAGGCGACATGACCGGACCGAGAATGTCGATCGCTGCGACGAAGCCCTGACAGGTCGCGCGACAACCGCTAGGCTCCCACCATGAGCACCAGCAAAAGCCTTCACGCCGGACGTTGCCCACCGCAGCGCAAGAGGCCGTTCAAGACGCTGTTCATGGCAGCATTGCTGACGGTCTGCACGGCAGCGCATGCCGACGCTCCCGTCTTCCCCGAGTCCTCCTACCGCAAGCACATCGAAGTGCTGTCTTCGGATGCTTTTGAGGGACGTGCACCCGGCACCGAGGGCGAGAAGAAGACCCTCGCCTACCTCGAACAGCAGTTCCGGACGGCAGGCCTGAAACCCGGCATCGGCGACAGTTTCCTGCAACCCGTGCCGGTGGTCGAGATCATGCCGCACGCGGATGCCGCGATGCAGTTGGCCGGACCGGATGGCAAGTCGCTTGCGCTGCGCAGCCCCGACGACGTGGTGGTGTGGACGAAGCGGCCCGTGCCCGTCTCCGGACTCAACAACACCGAGGTGGTCTATGCCGGCTACGGCATCGTCGCGCCCGAGTACGGTTGGGACGATTACGCCGGCCTCGACGTGCGCGGCAAGCTCGTGCTCGCGCTGGTCAACGATCCTGGTTACGCCACGCAGGACGCCAAGCTCTTCACGGGCAACGCGATGACGTACTACGGTCGCTGGGACTACAAGTTCGCCGAGGCCGTGCGCCATGGCGCGGCCGGCGTGCTGGTGATCCACGAAACCAGGGCAGCGGGCTATCCGTGGGACGTGCCGCGCAACGGCGCGACCAAGCCGCAGTTCGACCTGCGCATCGACGACTACGCTACGACGCGTCTCGCACTCGAGGGCTGGATCACCGAGGATGCCGCGTTACGCGTCCTGTCGACGGCAGGCATGGACTTTGCCGCACTGAAGCGGGCTTCATCGACTCGCGGCTTCAAGGGTAAAGCGACTGGCCTGATGGCGAGCATGGTCGTGCGCAACGACGTGCGCAACGCGACCTCCTACAACGTCGTGGGGCTGGTGCCGGGGAGCAAGCGTCCGAACGAGGCGTTCGTGTACACCGCGCACTGGGATCACCTGGGCAAGACCCAGAATGCCCAGCCCGGCGAGGACGCGATCTTCAACGGCGCGCAGGACAACGCGACGGGCATCTCGGCGCTGATCGAACTCGGTCGTGCGTTCGCGTCGACGAAACCCAGGCCGCAGCGTTCGCTGCTGTTCGTCGCCGTCACCGCCGAGGAATCGGGTCTGCTCGGCAGCGAGTATTTCGCCGCGCATCCACCCATCCCGGTCGCGCAGATGGTCGGTGGATTGAACATGGATAATCTCTACAGCGTTGGCAAAACGCGCGACATCACCGTCATCGGGTTCGGCAAATCCGAACTCGAGGACGATCTGCGTGCGGCGGCGGCGAAGCAGGGGCGCGTACCGGTGCAGGAGCCGTCGCCCGAGAAAGGCTTCTATTACCGTTCCGATCACTTCAACCTGGCGAAGGTCGGCGTGCCGATGCTGTACACCAAGGCCGGCGTCGACAGTCCGAGCCGCGGCGCCGACTACGGCAAGCGCTGGCTCGAGGAGTACACCGCGCAGAAGTATCACAAGCCGGCGGACGAATATTCGCCGGACTGGGACGTGAGCGGCACCCTGCAGGACCTGCAGCTCTACTACGAGGTCGGGCTGGGCATCGCAAATTCACAGCGCTGGCCCAACTGGTACCCAGGCGTCGAGTTCCGCGCGATCCGGGACCAGGGCCGGAAGTAAGGACGCTCGCCTCCCATGTTGCGTGCCGCTCCTGCTGCAGCGGGAGCGCGAGCCGGAATCAGTCGCGGACCACGAGCTCGGCAATCTGCCCCGGTTGGTCCCCGCGATCCATGTCGGCGACTACGTCAAACACGGTCCCGTCGCCAGCGCGGGTCTCGATCCCCTCGAG
>JBAVIQ010000475.1:0-6462 GCA_049687035.1 Steroidobacteraceae bacterium | reverse complement strand
CACATCCTCGGCGAGATGAACAAGGTCCTGTCGAGTGCGCGTCCGCAGATGTCGGAATGGGCGCCCACGATCATCACCATGAAGATCGACCCGGAGAAGATTCGCGAAGTCATCGGCAAGGGCGGCGCCGTCATCCGTGCGATCACGGAAGAGACGGGCACCACGATCGACATCGAGAACGACGGCACGGTCAAGATCGCGTCGGTCAGCGGCGCGGCTGGCCGCGAAGCGCAGCGTCGCATCGAGCTGATCACTTCCGAAGTGGAAGTCGGCTCGATCTACGAAGGCAAGGTCGTCCGCCTGATGGACTTCGGCGCGTTCGTGCAGATCCTGCCGGGCAAGGACGGCCTCGTCCACATCTCGCAGATCAGCGAAGAGCGCGTCGAGCGCGTGAGCGACAAGCTCAAGGAAGGCGACGTCGTGCGCGTGAAGGTGCTTGAAGTCGATCGCCAGGGCCGCGTGCGCCTGTCGATGCGTAACGTCGACGCGTAACGCGTTCTGCTACCTCTCCCACGTCAGTGGGAGAGGTCGCGCACAGCGCAGGCGAGGGTCGTGGCGCTCGATCCGCCATGTCCTGTCGCGCTTGGAAAGGCAGACACGCGCGCGCCAGGACATGCCGGATCAACCGCCTGACACACCGTGTCCCGCGCCAACGCTGTCATCGCGCGGGCGAGGGAGCCGGAGCTACTCCCGCTCGTCCCGGCCAAACGGCCGCGGCAAGCGCGCAAAGACTTCTTCCTGCAGCGCCTTCCAGCGCTGGTAATTCTTCTGCGCCACCTGGGTCACGGTCTCGAGCGGATCGATACCCACCACGTTCTTGAAGCGGTCGCGCAGCTCGCGCTGCTCCTTGGCGAAGAGCTGGATGCTTTCGTCGAGGTAGCGCCCCACGAAATCCTGCAGCCCGCTGCCGTAACTGCGGATCACATGCGACAGGAAGTCGCGACTCATCAGCGACTCACCGTCGCCTTCCTGTTCGGCAATCACCTGCAGCAGGATGCTGCGCGTGATGTCCTGCTGCGACTTGCGGTCGAGCACGACGAAGTCGATGCGTTCGACGACCAGCCGACGGATGTCTGCCAGCGTGACGTAGCGGCTCTCGACCGTGTCGTAGAGCCGGCGGTTTGGATACTTGCGGATGACGCGCGGCCCCTTGCCGCTGCCACCACCGCCGGCGGTATCGCCGCCTTTCGACTTTCTTGTCCTGGTCTTCGCTGCAGTCGTCGCCATCGTGCTGTGTCCTCGGCCGGCGGTGCCGGCGCTAGCAAGCCACTTGCGGAGCCGCGCGTACCGCGCAACCCGCAAACCCCTCCACGCGCCAATGCTGGCGCGCCCAGTCCCAGATCGTGGGCAGCGACGCACGCCTCAGCGCGGCCGGCGGCGATTGCCCAAGAAACTCGAGCGCCGCGACCAGTTGCCCGGCCACCCCGCCCCGCCTCCCAATGGCTGGCGCATCTGCCGACTTGGAGAGCTTAAGGCCTCGGTCGTCCACGGCAAGGGGCAAATGCAGGTATCGCACCGGCGGTAAGTCGAGCGCACGCTGCAGCAGCACCTGCCGGGCCGTGCTCGACAGCAGGTCGCAGCCGCGCACCACGTCGGTGATGCCCTGTGCCGCGTCGTCCACGACGACCGCGAGCTGGTATGCATAGAGCCCATCCCGGCGCCGCAGCACGAAGTCGCCCACCGTGGCCGCGACATCGATGGATTGCGGGCCCAGGCTGCGGTCGTCGAAGACGATCGCGCCGGCTGGAACCCGCAACCGCAGGGCCAGGCCCGGGGCGTGAGCGCCGTCGACTGCCAGGCAATCCGCGGGATGAAACAACTCCTCGCCGGTGCCTGTCGGGCGAGACTGATTCTCGGGCAGGCGGGCGAGGGCAGAGCGGGTGCAGGTGCATTCGCGCAGGCAATGCGAGTGGGCGAGGCGTTCGATGGCCTCGGCGTAGACCTCGTACCGGGAACTCTGCTGCAGCACCGGCCCGTCCCACTCCATGCCACAGGCCTCGAGTTCAGCCAGGATCTGGCCGGCGGCGCCGGACCGAGTACGCGGTGGGTCGAGATCCTCGATGCGCACGAGCCACTGGCCGGCATGGGCGCGCGCGTCGAGGTAGCTGCCGACTGCGGCAACGAGGGAACCGAAATGCAAGGAGCCGCTGGGGGAGGGGGCGAAGCGCCCGCGATAGGGACTCATGCGCTCACGCGCAGAGAGCCCGGAAGGTCCGGAAAGTCCGGAAGGTCCGGAAGGTCCGGAAGGTCCGGAAGGTCCGGAAGGTCCGGAAGGATCAGCGGTAGAAGTCGTCCCGGTCGCCAAACTGCTTTTCGCGGCGTTCGCGACGTTCCTGCGCCTCGACGCTGAGCGTCGCCACCGGGCGTGCTTCGAGGCGCTTCACGCCGATCGGCTCGCCAGTCTCGAGGCAGTAGCCATAGCTGCCGTCCTCGATGCGTTTGAGCGCCTCGTCGATCTTGCGGATCAGCTTGCGCTCGCGGTCGCGCGTGCGCAGTTCGAGGCTGAACTCGGACTCCTGCGTGGCGCGGTCGTTGGGGTCGGGGAAGTTGGCAGCTTCGTCCTTCATGTGGAGCACGGTGCGATCCACCTCCTGCATCAAATCCTGCTTCCAGCTGGAGAGGATGGTGCGGAAGTGTTCGAGCTGCTCCTTGCTCATGTACTCCTCGCCCTTACTGATCTGGTAGGGCTGGACGTTGAGCGGGCCGGAAAGCAGGCTTGGGTTCATTGCGAAATCAGCAGCCTCGGCGCGCATGCCGCCGGTGACCGGTTCCGGCACACGCGCCGGCTTGGTCTTCGCAGGCGCCGGCTTGGTCTTCGCAGGGGCGGGCTTGGGCACTGGCTTGGCAGCGGCGGTAACGGTCTTGCGTGGCACGGCCTTTTCCTTGGCAGTCACGGGCTTGCGAGCCGCCTTCGCGGCGGGCTTGGCCGCCGGCTTGGCAGCCTTCGCAGAAACGGTCTTCTGGGCCTTCGACGGCTTGGCAGACGGTTTCTTGACGGGCATCTACGAACTCCCCACTCCGGCTTGGAGGCGCGCGATTATACAGGCGGAACCGCGCTCGTCCACCCCGAAAAAACAGGGCGTCCCGGCCGCTGACCCGGCTGGACCCGGCGACCGGAAATGCTGTGAGGCGAGTCCGATTCTTCTAGAATTCTTCTTTCGCTGCGCCTCGCAGTTTTTCCGGGTGAATGATGCGTCTGACCAAGATCAAGCTGGCCGGTTTCAAGTCGTTCGTGGACCCGACTTCGGTCGGTTTCCCGACGAACCTGGTCGGGGTCGTCGGTCCGAACGGCTGCGGCAAGTCGAACATCATCGATGCCGTGCGCTGGGTCATGGGCGAAATCTCGGCAAAGCACCTGCGCGGCGACTCGATGGCGGACGTGATCTTCAACGGTTCCGGCACGCGCAAGCCCGTGGGCACGGCGTCGGTCGAACTCGTCTTCGACAACAGCGACGGCAAGCTCGGCGGCGAGTACGCGAGCTATTCGGAGGTCTCGCTGAAGCGCGTCGTTTCGCGCGATGGCCAGTCGTCGTATTTCCTGAACGGCGTGCGCTGCCGCCGCAAGGACATCACGCAGCTGTTCCTCGGCACGGGTCTCGGCTCGCGCAGCTACGCGATCATCGAGCAGAACATGATCTCGCGCGTGATCGAAGCGAAGGCCGACGACATGCGCGCCTTCCTGGAAGAAGCCGCGGGCATTTCGCGCTACAAGGAGCGTCGCAAGGAAACGGAGAGCCGCATCGCGCAGACGCGCGAGAACCTGGCGCGCCTGTCCGACCTGCGCGACGAGGTCGAAAAGCAACTGCGTCACCTGCAACGCCAGGCCGCCACCGCGCGCCGTTACCAGGTGCTGAAGCAGGAAGAGCGGCAGACGCACGCCGAACTGCTCGCGCTCAAGCTGCGCGAAGTCGAGAGCGAAGCGAGCGCGCGCCAGGCGATCCTGAGCGAGCGTGACCTCGCGCTGCAGGCGGCGCTGGCGGAGCAGCGGTCGATCGAAGCCGCCATCGAGCGAGCGCGGCAGGAGCACGACGCGCAGGCGGCCGTCCTGTCCGAAGTGCAGGGGCGGTACTACCAGGTCGGCGCCGACATCTCGCGCACCGAGCAGGCCATCGACCACGCGCGTGAGATCCGCGCGCGCCAGCGACAGGAACTCGACCAGATCGCGCAGGGCATCCAGGACGCGGACCTGCACCGCGTGCGCGATCGCCAGCTTGCCGCCGAACTGGCAGCGGCGCTGGCCGAGATGGGTCCGGGCCTCGAGCAGGCGCGCGCCACTGAACAGGCAACCGCAGCCGAACTCGCAGCGGCCGAAGCCGGGATGTCAGGCTGGCAGGAAAACTGGGAAAGCTTCAACCAGTCGCTGCGGCAGGCGTCATCGGCCGCGGGTGCCGAGCGTGCCCGCCTCGAGGTGATGGAGAACCAGCTGCGAGGCCTGTTGCATCAGCGGGACCGCGCCACCCAGGAACACGGCACGTTGTCTGCGGCCGACGTCGCCGCCACGCTCGCAGCCCTCGAAGGCCAGGAAGCCGAAGCGCGCGCGCAGCACGAGGCTGCACGCCAGCACATGGACGAACTCGTCGGCACGCTGCAGGCCGAACGTGGCCGCGAGCGCGAACTCGCCCAGGCCGCACAAGCCGCGCGCCGCCAGACCCAGGACGTCGAGGGCCGCATCGTCTCGCTCGAGGCGTTGCAGCGCGCAGCGCTCGGGCAGGGGCAGGGCAAGGTCGTCGACTGGCTCAAGTCGCGCGGTCTCGAGCACAGCCCGCGTCTTGCGCAGCAGCTCTCGGTGGACAAGGGTTGGGATCGCGCAGTGGAAACCGTGCTCGGCGGCTACCTCGAAGCCGTCTGCGTCGATTCATTGGACGACGTGGCCGGCACGCTTGAGAGCCTCACGGCCGGCACGGTCACGTTCTTTGCCGGGGCCCAGGGCCCGGTCTCCACAGGTCACCCCGAGCGAACGCTGCGCTCGCGCGTGCGCGGTCCTGCGGGTCTCGACGCCCTGTTCGAAGGCATCGTTGCCACCGATACCCTGCACGACGCGCTGCGCCTGCGGCCCGAACTGCGGGCGGGCCAGTCGGTCATCACGCGCGACGGCATCTGGATCGGCCCGGACTGGCTGCGCGTCAGCCGCGACAAGGATGCCCACGAAGGGGTGATCGAACGCGAAGAGCGCCTGCGTGCCGAGCGTTCCGCGCTCGATACGCAACAGACGAAACACCGCACCGCAGAGTCCGACCTGGAAGCGCTGCGCGGCCGCGTGCGTGACCTCGAAGATCGCCTGGCGAGCCACCAGGCCGTGGTGTCGCGCAGTGCTTCGAGCCACATGAGCCTGCGCTCGCAGATCGACAGCCTGCGCGCCCGTGCCGAACAGCGCAGCCAGCGCATGCAGCAGCTCGCGTTCGAGATGACGGAAGTCGCGGGCGCGCTCGAAGCCGCCAACGCGGGCAACCGTGCAGCGCGCGGTCGCCTCGAGGAAGCCGTCAATGCGATGGGCGAGCTCGAAGAGCGTCGCGTGGCGCTCGAAGCCGAGCGCGAAATTCTGCGTGGCCGCCTGATCGAGACGCGCGAAACGGCGCAGACCGCGCGCGCCGCGGCCAACGAAGCCGCGATCCGCGTCGAATCTCGCCGCACCAGTTACCAGTCCCTGCTGTCTGGTCTCGAGCGCCTCGACGCGCAGGTTGGCCAGTTCGAAGGGCGCCGTCAGGATCTCGATACGCAGCTCGCCAGCGGCGAGGAAGGCGAGGCCCGGCTCAAGGCCGCGCTCGAAGAGGCGCTGCAGCGTCGGGTCGCGGTCGAGGCCGAGTTCTCCGCCGCACGTCACAAGATGGAAGAGGTCGATGCGAGCCTGCGCGGACTGGATGAGCGTCGGCTCGCGGCGGAAGCGACGGTCGATGCGGCACGGTCCGCCCTCGAGAACGTTCGCTTCTCGGTGCAGGAACTCAAGTTGCGCCGTGAGACCTACATGGAGCAGTTCACGCAGACGCGCCTCGAGTTGCCGGTCGTCGCCGCCGCCCTGGTCGAAGACGCCAGTGTGCCGGTGTGGGAACAGCGCCTGGCCGAAACCAGCGAGAAGATCGAGCGGCTCGGTGCGGTGAACCTCGCAGCGATCGACGAGTTCGCCGAACAGGCGGAGCGCAAGGAATACCTCGATCGCCAGTTCGCCGACCTCAACGACGCGCTCAGCACGCTCGAGGACGCGATCCGCAAGATCGACCGTGAGACGAAGTCGCGCTTCCAGGACACCTTCGACCGCGTCAACGCCGGCTTGAGCCAGAAGTTTCCGCGCCTGTTCGGCGGCGGCCAGGCCTATCTCGAACTCGTTGGCGACGACGTGCTCGAGGCCGGCGTCGCGATCATGGCGCGTCCGCCAGGCAAGCGAAACAGCTCGATCAGCATGCTGTCCGGCGGCGAGAAAGCGCTCACTGCCGTTGCGCTCGTGTTCTCGATCTTCGAGCTCAATCC